>JANWXV010000100.1 GCA_025057405.1 Candidatus Bipolaricaulota bacterium
TCCATATCGAAGCGCTTCACGTCGCCGTGATCGAAGTGTAAACTCGCGGTCGTGATGATCTTCTCTGGGATCTCGTGGCAGAGGGTGCAGCGCGCTGGGCCTTCGTTCAGTTGCGTCTCTTTGAAGTGACAGAGAAAGCACGTGCTCTCGGTCACGGCGATATGCTGCCCTTGGACGATCTGCGAGTGACAGGACGTGCAGCGCAGGCGCTTCTCGCGGCGCATCTCCCCCAGATGCGGACGGTGATCGAACAAGACGTTTTGAAAGACTTCACGGCCCATCAAGAGACGCTGATCGTGGCAGCCGGGTCTTAGGCACGCTTCGTCGGGGATCTCGGCCCAGGGGTTCGTGCCATAGGTGCCCGTGAAGTAATTCACTACCATTGAGAGGGCTTCGAATTTCTTCTCAAACTCCGCTGCGATTCCCGGAGGGATATGACATTCGACACAGGGGACGTCTTTATGGGTCGAGGTCTTCCACGACTCATAGAACGGGCGCATCACGTGGCACGTGCCGCAGAAGCCGGGTTGGGAGCTGATCTGAACCCCCGTGAAGAGCGCGACCGCTCCCATCGGCGCGAAGATCAGCAGCGCTTGTAGAATTCGCAACTTCCACGTCTTCATAGCTCGCGCGCTCTCCGACGCTCCTGACGATACAGATAGACGACGATCAGAACCAAGAGGAGATAGCCCCAGACGAGCGTCAAGCCCAGCCAACGAATCTGAACAGCAGTCTGCAAGCTGTGGGCTTCACTGCGAATATCGTTGGCGATGGCATGCGCTCGACGAGCCAGCTCCGCGAGCTGGGCTTCGTCCAGAGTGTGTTGCGCGGTGCGGGCTTGGAGAAGATTCGTCTGGGCCTCGTGCAGACGCGACCAATACCCCGATACGTCAAAGGCCATCGCTTCGGCTTGGTCTAAAACAGTTTGAGCTTCGTGCAGCGCTTGCTGGGAGGCGACCAGCAGCGTCTTGAGCCTCTCCGCCAGCGTTAGGGCACCGGTGTCGGCGCGGTGACACGAAGCGCAAGCCGTATCGAACAGGTCGCTCTGCACCGAAAGAATGCGATGATCGCCATGGCACGCCGCACAGCCCTTGAACTCCGCAGAGTGTGTCTTAGAGCGATGCACGCTTTTATCGAAGTACTGCCGTTCGGCGATGTGACACGTCCCGCAGACGGTGACAATATCTTCGGGTTGGAGGAGCGTCGAGCCGTGTAGGCCGTGACACGTCGCGCACGTCGGTGCTCTGGGATTGCCCTGTTGAAGCGCTGTTCCATGAACCCCTTGGCGAAAGTTGTCAACGATGTCTGTACTCAATTCGTACGGCTTCATCAGTTCAGAATCGGCGTGGCAGCGCGCGCACGTCTGAGCCAGATTTTCGGGATGCACCGAGCTGCGCGGCTCGAAGCGACTCATCACGCGATGGCTCGTATGACAGTCTGTACAAAGAGCTGCGTTCAGGTCCCCAGCGGCGAAGGCCTTGCCGTGTCCCGATGTCTGATACTCTGCGTATTGATCGGTGCGCAGCCCATAGGGCTTCATCCTGACGGGATCGGCGTGACACGAAGCGCAGAGCTGGGGGATTTGGGCACGACTGGGAGTAGAGCTTCCCGCGTGGGCGGCTCGATAATCTAGAGTAGCAGGGTCTCCGCCGTGGCAGTCCACGCACGTGACGCCGGCGGGCGCATGCGCGCTCTCCAGATACTCAACACGAATCTCGCTGTGGCAGACGATACAGTTATTCGTCTGGGCAACGCTGAGCAGCCCGAGCCATAAGAGCGCAAGCACCGTGATCGCTAGAATTCTCATGGCGGCCCTCCTTGGCTCAAGTAGCCCAGCACTGCCAGTGCCAGCGCGCCGAGCACCGCCAGCGCTCCCAGGCCCAACGCTATCCCACGCACGCGCAGCACCGGCACGAGAAAGAGACCCAAGACGCCCAAACCCGCAAGCCAGATGCCAAAATCGGGCGAGACCAAGCGAAAGAATCCCAGCGCCGGTAGGAAGTACCACGGCACGTGCACGGGGTTGGGTTTCAGTAGGTCAATTGGCTCCCCTAGAGCAGGCGTGAAGAGCACCGCGAGCGTGAGCAGACCCCCAAACGTCAAGAGCGCCAGAAAGAGACCCTCGAGCAACATATCGTGATACGTGCGGGACGAGGCTGGGGATTGACCCTCACCCTGCCCCTCTCCCTGAAAGGGAGAGGGGGAGTATAGCCCTTGGCGGTTGACGAGATACAGATGAACAGCAAGGAGCATGACCATCAGCCACGGCAGCAGCCCGACGTGGAAGATATAAAATCTTAACAGCGCTCCGGTCTCCAGCTCGTGGCCGCCCCACAGAAGCTCTAGAATGAACTTGCCGACCACGGGAACGTGCTCCAGCGCCGTGCGCACGGCATCGGCGTTCCAATACGCTTGCTGATCCCAAGGCAGGAGCATCCCCGTAAACGCAAAAGCGCCCACTCCCCCAAAGAGCAACAGCCCGATCGCCCAATTCAACTCGCGCTCCCGATAAGCCGTGAAAAAATAGACACGCCCCAGATGCAACACCAACACGACGATCAGCAGATGCGCTCCCCAATAGTGCATCCCGCGCACCAGCCAACCCAAACGCACGTCGTTCATCACGTAGCGCACGCTCTCGTAGGCTTCGTCTGGGGAAGGACGATAGTAGATCATCAATAAGATGCCCGATAATATCTGCAGAGCGACTAAAAAGAGCAGCCATCCCCCCACGAGATACCAGCGCCCCACGTGCGCGGGGACTGGGTGTCTGAACTCGGCTTGGATCAATGCTTGCAGCTGGCGCAGAGGGGTCATCTCTCCTCCTGCCGTGCTAGATAGACCTCGTCTTGGAGGACTTCGGCGCGCAGTTGGGGCAGGGGGCGGGTCGGCAGTCCCGCGAGCACATTGCCGTGCGCGTCGAAGCGCCCGCCATGACAGGGACACGCAAACGTCCCCCGTTGCTCGTCCCATTGGACGATGCACCCCTGATGGGTGCACCGTGCCGAGAGCGCGATCAGCCCTTCGCGCAGATGGAGCACCCAGACGGGTTCGCCGCCGAAGAGCACTTGCTTGCCCTTGCCCGGAGGAATCTCTCTTAGAAGGGCGACGCGCTGACGCTGGCGCACCGGGGTCGCGAAGCGCCGATGCGGAGGGAAGATATAAGCGACAACCGTACTGAGAATACCTAACAGCCCCAGCCCCAGCGCCCCGCCCAGCAATTTGCCCAAAAATCCACGACGATCGGAAATCGTGACTCTCTCGTGCTCGTTCATAGAGGGTGACGCCCTCACCCCGACCCTCTCCCTTCAGACGAGAGGGTGCAGGGTGAGGGTCTCTGTCTTTACGGCTCCTTCCCCTTCTTGGGGAGCATCTTGCCGGTGAGGGCACCGTCCTTGACTTCTAAAACGTGACAGGCGGTGCACCAGCCACCGTACTTGGTGACGAACTCGTTCTTGGTCGCGGGCGTGACGAACTTCCCGCCCTGAAAATCCCCGTACTTGAGCAGATAGAGCATATAGTCGAGCTGCGGGATGTCTTTGTTCGCGGGGT
>JANWXV010000101.1 GCA_025057405.1 Candidatus Bipolaricaulota bacterium
CGGTAGCCCTGCAACAGCGGGGGCTTCAGACAGCGCTGGAGAGCCGGCTGGCGGCTTTGGGGACGCTGCTCTCTAGAAACGCGCCGCTGACGGCGCTGGAGCCGACCGCGGCGCAGATCCGAACCCTCTTGGGGAGGCTCACGCAGGGTGAGTAACCCTCACCCTATCCCTCTCCCTAGAAGGGAGAGGGGAGTTAAACCCCACTCTTCTCCTTGAGGCGCTCCTCGTCCTTCACAATGATATAATAGCGCTTCTTATCTAAGATGCCCTCGCGGGCGAGACGATTGAGCGCCGACGTCGTGTTCTCGCGGGCCGAACCGATCAGATCAGCCAGCTCTTTGTGGGTGATCTTGAAATTGATTTGTCGTCCCTCGGGGGTATCTTGGCCGTGCTCCTCGATCAACCGCAGGAGCTGTCGCGATAGCCGGGTCGTGATGTCTTTAAAGACCAAGTCCTCGAGCTTCTGCTCCAGATCGCGTGCCCGCTTGCCAAAGAGCTGAATGATCTCCAGCGCCAGCCACGGCTTGCGCTCCAACATATAGAGAAAGCGATCCCGCTCTAAGGGGTGAATCACGGCGTCTTGCAAGACTTGTGCTAAATGTTCACGCCGCCGACTCCCCACCAAGACCATCTCCCCAAAGATCTCGCCCACGCCCAAGATCGCTAACGTTAACTTGCGCCCGCTCTCGTCTAGATACGCTAACTTAACTTTGCCGTCCGCAATATAATAGACACGATCGTCGAGATCCCCGGGCTGGTAGATCACCTCGCCCTTGCGATAGAACCGCCCGTTGGTGGTCTCCACGATCTCCTGCAGCGCTTCGGCGATCTGCTCCCGGTTCCTCGACGACTCTTGGTGGCGCATCATACTCAGCATCGTAAAGTGGTTGACCATCGTGCCCTCGCTTTACCCGCTAGGGGGATGCTCTTACTCTAAATGTCTTCCGCGCCACGCCGAAGGACCCTTGACAGAAGCACACCGGGGGCTTAGCGACCCGAAGAATTGTCTTGCGTTAGGCGAGAGCGAGAGCCGGCGGCGCTTTCGGGACGAATGCCGTCACGTTAAAAAGAGACAGAAGTCCCTAAGCGCGGATCTCCTGACGCTGAAAGAGCACATAAGAAAGGGCAAAGAGCAAGATCGTCGCGGCGATGAGACCTGTGACCTGGGGCCAGATCAACAAGAGACTCTGATCCAAGGGCAAGGGCGTCCCCAAGATCGCCTGATGGAGCTGAATGGGCAGGATGGGGTTGAGGGCGCGCACCTCGGGCTGCAAGAGGGCGATCACGGCTTCGGCGTAGAGCGTGTTGGGCGACAGGCGCGCGAGAGTCAATTCTAAATTCGCCTGCGCGAGAATCTCTTGGGGGAACCCAAACCGCACCGGGCTGAGCGCCTGCGCGAGCATCCCCACGATGATCCCCCAGAAGACCGTGAAGAAAAGCCACAACGAGATCGAAGCGAGCGCTGCCGTCGCCGGCGCGCGAAAGACCACCGAGAAGACCAGCGAGAGCGCCAGCCAGACCCCACCGAACGCGATCGTCACCAAGAGAAACCATAAGCTGCGCGCGACTTCTTCGCCTTCGGGGGGGAGGCCCAAGCGAAAGATTCCCATCCCCACGATTAGCAGCCAAACGGCCCCCAGCACCAACGCCAGCGTGAACAGCCCCGCTAAGAACTTCCCCAACAGAAGCGCATCGCGATAGATGGGCTGCGCCAAGATTCGGGGGAGCGTGCGACGGTTGAACTCCCCATTAATAGCGTCAAACCCCAGCGCCATCGCGATCAACGGCACGAGAACCCCCAAAAAACCCACAAACGCGGGCACTGGCTCCTGCGCCGTCGTCAAGAGTTTTAAGAAGAGAAAGCGCTCGGACTCCGCGCGCAGATTCTGTATCGCCATATAGATCGTGCCCAACGCGATGAGAATCATCAGAAACTCTAAGAAGCGCATTCGCGCGCTGGTGAGATGGTCGGCCATCTCTTTGGCGACGACCACCCCCAGCCCGCGCCACGGCGACCCTTCGCGTCTCTCTCTGGTCACGGCACGTCACGCTCCTAGTAGCTGGCCCTCACCCCCAGCCCCTCTCCCGTAGCTCACCTACGGGAGAGGGGTGGCGCAGCCGGGGTGAGGGCCTCAAAATAGCGCTTGTAGATCTCATCGAGATTCGGCTCCGACACGCCGACTTGCTGCGCTAACTCCTCTACTCTCCCTTCTAACGCTATCTTGCCCCGATGAAAGAGCGCCACGCGATCGCAGATCTGCTGCACTTGGTGCAACAGATGCGACGAGAGCAAGACGGTGATCCCGTCGTGCTTGAGATCACGGATGATCTGCAGAAACTCGCGCGCGGCTTCGGGGTCCAGCCCCAGCGTCGGCTCATCCAAGATCACGATCTGGGGGCGCTTGAGCAAGATTTCAGCGACTCCCAAACGCTGCTTCATCCCCCGCGAGAAGGTCTTGACGCGCTTGTCGGCGACTTCTTTGAGGCCCATGCGCGTGAGGGCCTCTTCGATGCGCCCGGCGGGATGGCGCAGCCCGTTGAGCCGCGCGATATACGCGAGATTCTCATAAGCCGTCAGCTCGTCGTCGAAGCCCACTTGATCGGGCAGATACCCCACGCGGCTCTTCACTTGCAGCGGCTGACGCTGGGGATCGTACCCCAAGACGCGCACCGTCCCCGAGGTCGGCTCGGTCAGCCCCAAGAGCATCAGGATCGTCGTCGTCTTGCCCGACCCGTTGGGGCCTAACAACCCAAAGACCTCGCCTGCGTTCAGTTTTAGATGCACCCCATCTACAGCGACGAAGTCGCCGTAACGCTTCGTCAGGTTCTGCGTCTCGATGACCAGATCGGCCATATCTGTCTAGCGGCGGCCAAAGCGCGCCACCGCCAAGCCCACAACCCCTAAAGCGACTGCAATCAGCGCGATCCCCACGATTCCCCACAACGTAGACGTCTGGACGGAGAGGCGAAATTGCGCCGACTCCGAAATCCCCTCGGTGCTCGCGGTCACGCTGAGCATATAATCCCCAGCGATCGCCCGCTCCGAGGGCTTGATCTTCGCTGTGACTTCTACTTCTTGCTCGGGCGCGATCTCGGCGATCACTTTGGGATCGAACTCGACCTTCCAACCCGACGGTTCAAAAGCACTCATTCGGACCTCGCGCGCGGGAGCGCTCCCCCGGTTCTTTATAATGACTTTGAGAACGTTCTCTTGGCCCACGTACACTTGCCCCGACAGCCGCCCTTCAATGCCGGCCACGGAGAGTTCAGGCTGCCCGATGATCACCGATTTCAGAGCGACCATCGCTCGGGCCTCGCCCGCGAGCGCCCGCAGCGTGGTGGGGTACTCCCCAGCGGCGATCTGTTTGGGAGGGCGCAGCTCGATATCGAGATTCTTAGATTCTCCCGCCTTGAGGGGAAAGCTCGTGACTTCTTCCGTGCCAAAGCCCACTCGTGACGTCGCGCGCCAGCCCTCCGGCGCTTCAATATCTAGATTCA
>JANWXV010000102.1 GCA_025057405.1 Candidatus Bipolaricaulota bacterium
AAGCCCTCTATCACATCGCCGAAGCACTCTTTGAAGACGGAAACGAAGTCTTGCTCCCCGTGCCCTACTGGGTGAGCTATCCCGAACAGATCAAGCTCATGGGCGCGACCCCTGTCTTGGTGCCGACCCACGCACGCGACGGGTTCCGAGTGCGCGCTCACGCTATGGCTGCTCAGATCACCAAGCGCACCAAAGCGATGATTGTTAATTCGCCCAACAACCCCAGCGGCGCGACGGTCGAGCGCGCCGAGCTACAAAAGATCGTTGAACTCGCTGTCAAACACAGGCTCTGGCTCATCTATGATGAGTGCTACGAGAGATTTCTCTATGAAGGCGCGCACGTCAGCGCTTGTGAATTCGACACCCAGCGAGTGATCCTCGTGAACTCGGTCTCCAAGACCTATGCGATGACGGGCTGGCGCTTAGGCTGGGCCGTAGCCCCCAAAGAGCTGATCCAAGCGATGACCAAGCTCCAGAGCCATTCGACGTCGCATCCGACCTCGATCTCCCAGTATGCGGCGTTGGCCGCGCTGACCGGCGACCAACGCTGCGTCGCAGAGATGCTCTCGGAGTACCGTCGTCGTCGGGGGGTTGTGCTTAGCGAGCTGGCCCAGATCAAAAACTTAGAATGCACTCCCCCTCAAGGGGCTTTTTATTTCTTCCCCAACGTTTCGCGCTTCTTCAACGGGGAGATCAACAACTCTTCGGAGCTGGCACGTTATTTGCTAGAGAATGCTCACGTAGCGGTCGTGCCGGGGGCGGGGTTTGGGGCCGACGAGTGCATTCGGATCTCTTATGCAACTTCGTTAGAGCAGTTGCGCGAGGGGCTGAAGCGCCTGCGCGAGGGGTTGCAGAGTCTGAGCTAAGATAACTGTATATAATCGAAGCGGCGGCCCCGTCGCACCTGCCAGCGACGACGGAAGACCGAAAAACAAGCCAGCACCAACGCTACGATCCACAATGCCGCGCGCTTCATAAGCACTCCCATCGCTAGGCATTCTAGCGCTCAAGCTCTTGCGCAACTGTTACTGATGAAACTCTGTGCGCTTGACTTTGGCGACATCCCCAACAGACGTCTGTCTTCTGCAAAATTGCGCGATACCAAAGAGTTACGTTAGAATGAGATCGGAGGTCTCTATGATGCGAACGATGTTGCTGAAGCTCTCGCAGAACAGCTCGCTGCGCGAGGCGTTCTCGAAGTATCGGTTTGCGCAGCGCGCGGCGCGGCGGTTCATCGCCGGGGAAGAACTGAGCGAGGCCATCGCCGCGGTGCGCGAGCTTAATACTCATCATATCTTAGCGACACTCGATCACTTGGGAGAGAACACGACCAACGAACGCGAAGCGATCACGGCAGCCGATGAGTATCTGGCGATTCTCGACGCGATTGCTCGGACAAAAGTTCAGTCCGAAGTCTCGCTCAAGCTTACCCAAATGGGTCTGGACATCGGATATGAGCTGTGTTTGCAGAACATGCGTCGGATTTTAGAAAGAGCGCGGGCGCATCAGAATTTCGTCTGTATAGATATGGAAAGCTCAGCGTATACCGACCGAACGCTTGATCTGTATGAGAGATTGCGACGTGAGGGCTTTGACAACGTCGGGCCGGTGATTCAAGCGTATCTGAGGCGGAGCGAACGCGATCTCGAAAGGCTCATCGAGTGGGGAGTTCGGGTACGGCTCTGCAAAGGAGCGTATCAAGAGCCGCCGACGATGGCGTTCTCGCGCAAGCGCGACGTGGATGCCAACTATATAAAATTACTAGAGATGC
Source organism: Candidatus Bipolaricaulota bacterium (assembly GCA_025057405.1). Lineage (GTDB taxonomy): Bacteria > Bipolaricaulota > Bipolaricaulia > RBG-16-55-9 > DRXL01 > SKYB132. Next base: position 1,772 of record JANWXV010000102.1, read on the forward strand.
TCTTCGGCCCGCGGGCGCAGGAGAAGGGCGTCTATCCGGCGATTGCCACGCACGACGAGAAGATCATCCGTTGGGCGATAGACTATACACAACAGCACAAGATTTCTAAAGAGCGCTTTGAGTTTCAGATGCTCTACGGGATTCGCAGGGACTTGCAGCTTCAGCTCGCGCGCGAGGGCTATCGCGTGCGGATTTATGTGTCTTACGGGACGCATTGGTATCCGTACTTCATGAGACGACTCGCGGAGAGACCGGCGAATGTGCTCTTTCTAGTGAAGAATCTCATCAAGGGGTGAGCAACTCTTGCGTCCTCAAGTCTCGGTTGGCGAAGCATTGGCTTTAGGTTCAACCATGTTGGCTGCTCCCCTACTGATAGGGATGCTTGGAGGACTTCTTCTATGGAATCTTTTCGCTTACTTTAGTGATCTGTCATGGCTCATCTTAGCTCCGAGTTCGGGGCTGCCCAAAAGCATTATCGAGATCATCGTTGACTTTGTACTCTTTCCGGCTCTCAATGCTATAGTCATACAGTTTGTGTACTCGGTGATTGCCAAGAAGAAGGCGCTCGTTATAGCTGGGGCGATACTATCAGCTCTAGCGCGCCTCCCAACGCTCGTCGGGCTTCACGCCATCTTTGTCATTGCGGGCTATATCTTCGAAATCATGCCCGATGTCCTCAAATTAATCGTTGTTATCCCCATGATCTACATCGGGGTGAAACTCATTTTTGCTTATCAAGCCATCGTTGCAGGAGAAGCCGATTTAGGAGAGGCTCTCAACACCAGTTGGGCGCTGACTGAAGGGAACTGGTGGAGAATGCTCCTCCTTGGGCTTATTCCTAGCGTGATTATGATCCCATTTCTTGTAGGAGGATCCTCTCGAATACTAGAGGGCACGATAGGATGGATTTCCAACTTCTGGCTCTGGTGTATTGTGACGTATGCGTATGCACAGCTTGTCACTCATCAATAGAAGAGGGGTATAAACACCAAGGGGCGAAGCCCGCGCTCCGCCCCTGGCTCAATCTATGATTATGAGTGAATTACGCTCGCAGCTTCAGCCACGCGATGACCACATTGCCGTCGGGCATCTCCTCGACTAGCCGCAGCGCGACGTTATAGAATAGCGAAGCGGCTACCCCGCTCACGGCCACCGAATAGAGCTGATAGCTCCCCAGAGCGACCGTCAGCGTCCCCACTCTCGTCCAGCCCGCTAGCCCGCGAATATCTCCCTCGGGCAGCTTGGTCGGATCGGTCGGCTCGGTCTGGACGAGGACTTCTACTTGAGCAGTTCTGTTGCCCGTCGCTTTCAAACAGAACTGCAACTCTGTTAACGGCTGATTGCGCGCCACCACTCGATAGATCACCCAATCTCCGTCGTCGTTCATCCCCGCCTCGAAGGGCCTTTCGCTCCTGCCCCACGCTTGCCATTTCGCTAAGAACGACGCGTCTATTGCCGTCAGATCGGCCCAATGATCGACCCCGCGCCTATCAGCGAACGCGCTGGCTCCCCCGGTCGCCACATAGCGCGCGCCATCGCGCAAGAACAGCCCGTCTGCCGGCATCCCCGGATCGCAGACGATCGCGGTGGGTGCCGGTGGCGTCGGGGGCGTGGGAGGAGTCGGCGGTTGAGGAGGCGTTGGAGGCGGCTGCGGGG
>JANWXV010000103.1 GCA_025057405.1 Candidatus Bipolaricaulota bacterium
CACAGTCGCAGACCATCAGCGCCAAAAGCTTGCTGAAATACGAGAACCTCTGAGGGAAATGCTCAAACGAGATTAGAGTATCTTCGTGCGTGCGCAGGAGCGCCACGCGCTTGCCCACGCTCATCTCAGCAAACTTTCCAATTCTCAAGTGCTCGCGCACCAAAAATTTAATTAGTCTAATCTCTTCTACACTGAGTCTCAATCTTCGACAGATCTTTTCCGACATGCGCTCGCCGATGACCTCGTGCGTGCCGGCGTGCTCATAGTTATTTTTCTCCAAAGCGACCGGCTTGCCAATATCGTGCAAGAGCACGGCGAGTTTTACCAACGGGTCTTGGATGATCTTGTCGGCGCACTCTAGAGCTAGAAGCGTGTGCGTATAGACATCGCCTTCGGGATGGTACTTTTCGGGCTGGGGCACGCCCTTGCACGCTGAAACTTCTGGGAGCAGCAACTCCAGAAGGCCGTGCTCGTCCAACAGCCGGATGCCCTTGGTCGCCCGCGGGGTTTTAAGAATTCGCATCAGCTCGTCGCGAATGCGCTCTGCCGAGATCAAGCGCAGCCCCTCGCGATGACGACGCAGCGCGTCGCTGACGTCGGGGAGGATCTGCCCATCGAGCGCGCACGCCAGGCGCACGACACGCAAGATTCTCAGAAAATCTTCGCGCAGGCGCTCATCGGGATCGCCGATCGTGCGAATTCTCCTAGCGCGCAGATCGTCCACGCCCCCGACCAGATCGATCACACGCCCGTCTAGGGTCGCAGCTAACCCGTTGACGGTGAGATCGCGTCGCCGCACGTCGTCTTCGAGACGGCGCACGAGCGCAATCTGACTCGGCCAACGGCCATCGTACTCGCTCTCGCGCCGGAACGTGGCAACTTCGTAGGGTCGTCCTTCGGGGGAGAGCAGGAGCAAGACCCCAAAGGCTTCACCGACTTCTAAGATCTTCGTATCGGAGAAGAGCCGTCGGATCTCATCGGGCTGCGCCGCCGTCGCAATATCTACTTCATCGGGGACGAACTCATAATCAGATTCAAACTGCTCGCGCAACGCATCGCGCACGATCCCGCCGATCATCACGGCCTCGAACCCCGCTTGGGTGAGCCGCTCTAAGATCTCTTTGGCGTAGGGGTGAGAGCGAAATATCTTCTCAGCGTCTAGAGAGAGCGCGCTCATCGGTGCAGATAGATTTTGATGGGGTCTCCGGGGTGCAAGCGCAGGCGTTGGGCTGCGCTCCCACGATTGACGGCGATCTCGACCTGGCCATGACTGCCCACGGTGACGAGCAGGGTGTCGGGAAGAAGCTCCCCATACGTACGCGCATAGCGCGCCGATGACGACTTGCGTTCGGTCTCGAGGATGAGATCGGCTCTCGGGGCCTGGGGCAGCAGATCCCCGGAGATATTGGTGATCACATTTCCGAACGAGTCAATATAGATGACTTCGCCTTCGAGGGCGTCTCCGCGGCGCAGCCCTTGGCCGAAGCTGAGCTTGACCCATTCTTCGGCCGGGGGACCGATCTCTTCGGGGGCGACGCCGTTGGCCAGATGCGCTGCAACCGGAGCGAAGATGTCCCGCCCGTGAAACGTTTGAGAGATCTCCGATCTGAGGAGTTTTGCGTTCTGGATGAGATAGACAGAGAAGTCGCCCAAGCGAGCGGCCGCGGGGAGGAGCAAGCCGTTATCGGGGCCGACGAAAAAGTGCTTCTGGGTCTTGATAATAATCGCGCGTCGTTCGGTTCCTACGCCGGGGTCTACGACAGCGCAGTGGACAGTGCCATCGGGGAAGTAGGGCGCGGTCATCCACAGGAGAAACGCCCCTTCGCGAACGTTATGGCGTTCGACGTCGTGGCTGATGTCGACGAAAGTAGCGCCGGGGCAGATCTGTAAAGCGACGCCCTTCATGGCTGCGGGGTAGCCCGACGCCGAACCGAAGTCGCTGAGCCACGTGATCATCGCCATAATCGGATGATTCTCATTGTAGGGCAGCTCGGTCTTTTGCGCAACTACGACTCAGGGCGCACGCCCGTGCACCCCTTCTGTAGGGGCGTGGTGAACCACGCCCCTACCCTTGCGGCTTGAATCTGCCACAGGCTACTGATTATAATAGCCTTGGTGATTCCTCATGCCTGACAAGCATATTGCTGACTTGAAAGCCCGTATGGACAAGACGCTCCAAGTCTTCGATCACGAGTTGCAGAAGCTGCGCACCGGGCGCGCCAACCCCGCCATGGTCGAAGACGTCAAAGTAGATTACTACGGCACGCACACCCCGCTCAAGCATCTGGCGCGGATCACCGCGCCGGAGCCAGATATGCTCTTGATCCAGCCCTTCGACAAGACCCAAATCCAAACAATCGAAAAGGCGATCCAAGCAGCGAACCTAGGCTTGAACCCCAGCGTAGATGGCGATCTGGTGCGCATCAAAATACCGAGATTGACCGAAGAGCGCCGCAAAGAACTCTCTAAAGTCATTCACGACAAAGCCGAAGAGGCCAAGGTCGCCCTGCGCAACATCCGCCGCGAGATCAAAGAACAGTTAGACAAAGAACAAAAAGACGGCAAGATCTCCGAAGACGATCACGACCGGGTGATGAAAGAACTCGAGAAAGTCACGCACGACTACACCGATAAGATCACCCAAGCGGCTCAAGCGAAAGAGAAACAGCTCATGAGCGTTTGACAAGCCCTCGGAGAGCGGGTAGAATTGTTGTCAGTTAAAACCATCGTTCAACCGAATATATATGGCCCAAGGAGTCTTAGAACGCATTCTCGACGCCGAAGAACAAGCCAATCAGATCAAGCTTGCCGCGCAAAAAGAAGCGGAAACCCTCTTAGCCCAAGCCCGCCAGGCAGCAGCTTCGTTAGTAGAGGAACGCAAGGAGAAAGCGCGCGCCGAAGCCGAGGCGCTCCTCGCTGCTGAAGAGCAGAAAGCTCAGCAAGAAGCCGAAGAGATCCGTCGTCGCGGTGAGGAGCAAGCCCAAGCCCTGCAAAAGAGCGCGGCGGCTCAAATCCCTAAGGCCGTCCATCTGGTGCTGGAGAGAGTGGTGCGTCGCGCATGAGCTTAGCCAAGATGGAGCAGATCCGCCTGGTGGGCCACGAGGCGGATCGCGAGCGCACCTTTGCTTTGCTCCAAGACCTGGGAGTCGTACAGATCTCTGACCTCACTCAACAGCTTTCTTCAAATCCCAAGGGCGGTTTCGCTCCTAAACCGATCCGAGATAATGCTCTAGAAAGCACGCTGGCCGAGCTGCGCTACGCGCTCGACTTTATCGCGCGTTACGACCACGAGAAGAAGGGCTTCATTCAGGGATTTTTCAATCTCAAAGACGCGATCACTCCCGAAGAGCTAATACAATTAGCGCGCAGCTATGACTATCGCGCGCTCTGCGAGCGGGTGCGCCGTCTGGATCGAGAACT
>JANWXV010000104.1 GCA_025057405.1 Candidatus Bipolaricaulota bacterium
GGCTACGAAAGAGCGATTCAGATCGCGCGAGAGAAGGGCATTCAGATGCCACGACTGTCGTCATAGAGAACACACGGAGGGAGATATGAGCAAGAAGCTTGGAGGCTATCTGAAGCCATGGCAAGTCTCGCAGTATCTGGGGATTCCGGTGGAGAAAGTCTATGCGATGCTCGAATCTCAAGAGCTGCCCGGTGAGAAGATCGACGGGCATTGGCGTGTCAGCTTGGAGAAGTTAGAAGCGTGGCTCGACGAAGAAGTCCCCCCTCAAGAGATAGAGAAGCTTGCGCAACAGCTCAACGTCTCGGGCGAGAAGGTCCAAGAGTTCTTCAAAAAGACGAGATCGTCTTAAGCTCTTCCCATTTGCGATCTACCACGTCCAGAAGAAGGCAAGGAAGGGATATATCTGACCGTGCGCATCGGGTATCCCTGTATTAATCTCTCGCTCGACTGTCGGCCAAGTCGCACCTTCCGCTTGAGCAATCTCTCGTGGGGCAGACTACGAGAGACGGTTGCAGGGAATCTCGCGTGTTTGGAACGAATTCTTCACTGGAACGCCGAGCGCAGGCTCTTGTTCTTTCGCATCACGTCTGATTTGGTGCCGTTGGCTTCTCACCCCGCCAATCGCTTCCCCTGGGACGAGTTCTTCGCGCCCGACTTTGCCCGGCTCGGCAAGTTCATCCGTGGGAGCGGGATGCGTATCTCGATGCATCCGGGGCAGTACACACTGTTGAATTCGCCGCGCTCGGAGGTCGTCACCGCAGCGTGTGCTGATCTCGCGTATCATGCGCGCGTCCTTGAGCTGATGGGGCTTGACGCGACAGCGAAGATTCAGATTCACATCGGTGGCCTCTATGGGGACAAGCAAGCGGCGCTAGAGCGCTTCGTGCGCGCCGTTGAGGGTCTGGAACCGCGCGTGCGAGCGCGGCTTGTCGTCGAGAACGACGAACGACTCTTCAATCTGAAAGACTGTCTTTGGGTGAACCGGAGGACTGGGCTTCCCATCTTGCTCGACGTCTTCCATCACGAGATCTACTCCGATGGGCGGACGCTCCCCGAGGCGCTAGTCGCCGCCGCCAAGACATGGCAAGTCAAGGACGGTCTCCCCATGATCGACTACTCCTCCCCGCTGCCCGGAGGTCGCCTCGGCAGCCATGCCCACAAGCTCGACGAGCTTCACTTTCGTCGCTTTCTAAAAGAGATTGACAAGTATGACTTCGACGTGATGCTCGAGGTCAAGGACAAAGAGCGGAGCGCGTTGCGTGCGCTTGAGATAGTTCGAGCCGTCGTCCCCAACGCCCTCTATGACGCGCATCGAGCCTGAACGGATTCATCGCCTCAATGATCGGCCCCTGACCCGGGGGCGGTACGTGCTTTATTGGATGCAGGCTTCGCAGCGAGCCTTCTGGAATCCCGCGCTGGAGTTCGCTGTCGATCTGGCCAACGAGCATAAGCTGCCTGTGCTTGTCTGCTTTGGACTGACACCAAACTATCCAGAGGCTAATCTGCGCCATTATGCCTGGATGTTGGAGGGGCTTCAGCAGACAGCGCAAGCTGTACAAGAGCGCGGCATCGGGTTTGTGATGAGGCTTGGGAACCCGCCAGAGATAGCCCTGAGCTTGGCTCACAACGCAGCAGCTATTGTGACTGATCGCGGCTATCTGCGGCATCAGCGGGCGTGGCGACAATATCTAGCTGAGAGAGCACCGTGTTCAGTGATTGAGGTCGAAGGAGATGCAGTAGTCCCCGTAGAGAGGGCCTACTCGCGCGCGGCTGTGAGTGCCGCTGTCTTGCGAAGGCGTCTCCAGCCCTTGATCCCTCGCTTTCTCCAGCCGCTCTACGAGCAAGCTCCCCAAACACGAGCCGTCCTCGATGAGCCGTCGTTAGATCTCTCAGATATAGGCGAAGTTCTTTCGCTTCTAACAGTGGATCGCTCGGTAGGGCCTATAGATCTTCCCTCAGGCACCAGAGCGGCCCGAGAGCGGCTCCGACGCTTTCTGGAGAAGAAGCTCTCTTTCTATGCCGATCTTCGCAGCGACCCGCGTCAGGAGATGGCATCGGGCCTCAGCCCCTATCTGCATTTTGGCCAGATCTCCCCCGTGGAGATCGCTTGGGAGGTCGCGCGCGTTGGCGGGCCGGGAGCAGAGACTTTTCTCGAAGAGCTTATTGTCCGTCGCGAGTTGGCGACCAACTTCGTCTGGTACACGCCAAGCTATGATCGTTGGGAAGGTCTTCCGCGGTGGGCTCAAGAGACGCTGCAAGCTCACGCGACCGATCCGCGCCCGGCCCTTTACAGCCCGGAAGAGTTGGAATCGGCGCGAACGGACGATCCCATCTGGAATGCTGCGCAATCGGCTCTGGTGCGGACCGGACGATTGCATAATTATCTTCGGATGTACTGGGGCAAGCGACTGCTCGTCTGGACAGCCCACCCCAAGGAAGCGCTCCGTATCGGGCTCTATCTGAACAACAAATACGCCCTAGACGGGCGCGACCCCAATAGCTATACTGGGGTTGGGTGGTGCTTAGGATTGCACGACCGGCCGTTCCCGGAGCGCCCGATCTTCGGCAAGGTGCGCCCGATGACCCCGGAGGGGTTTAAGAAGAAGTACGGAACCATAACAGACCGAGCGCTCTTATAGCCGGAGGCTCGATGATCAGGCCTCGGATTGTCGTCAGCCAGTGTTTAGGATTAGAGCACTGTCGGTACGATGGGAGCATCATTCCCGAACCGATAGTGACGGCTCTCCAGAAATATGTTGAGTTGATCGCGATCTGTCCGGAGGTGGAGATCGGCTTAGGGACGCCTCGGCCGCCGGTGCGGCTGGTGCGCCTCGATGGGAGACCGCGATTGCTCCAGCCCGCCACCGGCCGCGATCTCACCGAGGCGATGAAAGGGTTTGCGATCTCGTTCTTGAACGCGCTTCCGCCGGTAGATGGGTTTATTCTCAAGAATCGCTCTCCGTCGTGTGGGATCAGGGACGCCAAGATCTACGCCGGGGCGGAGAAAGCTCCCGCGGTAGGAGCGGGGCCGGGAATCTTCGCCCAGATGGTCTTGGCGCGCTTTCCCGACCTGCCCATCGAGGACGAAGGCCGCTTGACCAACCGAGCCTTGCGCGAGCACTTTTTCACCAGGGTCTTTGCGTCGGCTCGGCTGCGCGCGGTTCTCGCCTCTGCTGACCTGGGAGCCTTGGTGGACTTCCACGCCCAGCATAAGTTTCTCTTGATGGCTTATAACCAAGCCCGGTTGCGAGAGCTTGGGCGCATCGTGGCCAACCTTCAGAGACGACCAACGGAAGAAGTGCTCGCACAATACGCTGTCGGATTTCGCGCGGCGTTGGCTCGTCTGCCGCGTCGTCCCGCGGTCGTCAACGCGCTCATGCATGCCCTAGGGTACTTTTCGGACAGGCTCACTCC
>JANWXV010000105.1 GCA_025057405.1 Candidatus Bipolaricaulota bacterium
GATAGAGCACCGACTCTGGGTCTAAGCGATAGAGACCAACGCCTAGACCGACCGCATCAGTACTGGCTTCTACGCTGTCTTCAGTCGTGAGATTGGTCACGACCACGCCCCAGACGGGCACAACGACCGAGATCCAACCGACCGCGCGCATTTGCTGAGAAAACATTTCCCACAGGGCTTCGCCCTGCTGATAGGGTTCTGCGTTGAGAGCGAACTCGGTGGGGCGTGGCTCGTGCTGATACGGCAAGAGCCTGATCTGGGTCTTCCCCGGCGCATAAGCCCGCTCGGTGAAGAAGGCCGTCGTCAGAAACGCCGTGTCGCGGCTGCGGGCACGCATCGTGATCGTCAACCCCGGCACCGTAGCCCACAGGACCAAGACGCTCTGAGAGTAGAACTCTTTGGAGAAGAACTCTTGCACGAGCAGTTGCTTCCCAAAGAATTTTAAGTGTCGGTCGTGAATACTCAGCATCTCTTGGAGAACGACGAGCAGCTTCGCCAAGATCGTCTCGGGGCGTTCGCCTGCGGCCAGCTCGATCTGCTCTTCTTGGACTTGCTGCTCATAGTTTTGAAGGCGCACGCCCAGATGCCCGGCGCTCTGCGCCTCTCCCGCTAACTCCATCCAGAGATCAAACGGCCCGATCAGCTCATCCGCGGGAGTGGGACTCCACGAGAAGAGCCAGAGACTGAGAACCAGACCGAGTATGACTTGCCGCATAGACCACTCCTTTTATTAGTTATTAGGCTTGCGAAGATTCGCGATAACGTATCACTGCTTTATAATCTTCAATCTTGTCAAATCTTCTTCAGTCCACCCTATGCTCTTGAGCAAGCTCTTTAATAACTTTGGCCCATAAGGCTTCCTGGGGTGATAGTGAATCGAGACCCGACGGCCATCAGGATGACGGAAGATAATCTCAGAACCTTGTTTCTCATCGCGTATCCATCCATCTTTTTCTAAAACCTTGATCAGCTTATCAGCAGTAATGTTCTTAAGTTGCCCCCAAATCTCGGGTGGGAAGCTTATGTAGCGCTCACAGTCACTTGCTCCAGATGATGGCGACGGTGCTTGCGAGTAGTGCGGGCCTTCTTTGAGATCTCCTCTACGATAACCCCCACAGGGATTGGCTCACCATGCTTGATGAGAGACCGAATATAGGCTATGGCAGCATCTCTCGCGTTTTCAAGGGCTTCCCTCTCGGTTGACCCGCAAGTGTGCAGTCCCTTTAAGGCAGGGCAATAAGCGTAATAGCCAGCAGCATCGGGTTCGACTACGATGCTCACCGTGAACTGCAAAGCGCTTGATCTCGGCTTGGAAGTAGGCATCTCCTGTGCCGAGGGGCGGACTCGAACCGCCGACACCAGGATTTTCAGTCCTGTGCTCTACCAGCTGAGCTACCTCGGCCCAGACTTCGTCTGGACTATACACCTTCTCCAGCCGGAGGCTGGCGAAGGTGAACGGTGCAGGCAAAGCCGGCGAGCGGGGATGACGGGATTTGAACCCGCGGTCTCTGCCTTGACAGGGCAGCGTGTTAGGCCACTACACCACACCCCCAAAACCCTAGCATTATAACGGCTGCACTAGAGTTCGTCAACCGTCAGCAAAAGCGTAGGGACGCCCCCCGTGCGCCCCTACGCCCATCACCAGCGTCACTCAGAGACTACGATTTGGCGAATCCGCCGCTGCGCCTCCAACAGATGAGCCTTGCTCAACGCGTCTAAATCCGTTCGCTCCACCAACAGATCGCTGATCGCCTTGTCCAGACGCACCAGCTCCGCATAAGCCATTGCCACAGCGTCGCTGAGCCGATTCGGCGTCTGGTCGTTGACCATTCCGATCAGCATGTCCAGATAGATGCTCTGGATCGCGCGTTGGAACGAATCGGTCGGCGGCTGTTTGCTCAACACGTCCCCCCAAATGGCATGGGTGAACCCCATAAAGTGCTCGTCTAATCTATAGGGATTCTCTTCGTCGGAGCGATAGGCGTTGTCGGTGATCCTCAGCAGGCGCTCCGGCCAGAAAGCGGCTGTTAACGCCTGCACGCGCATTCCTGTGATCGCATCGTGAATCGGGAAGTGAAAGCGCTGATTGACCTGCCAACTAGAGGCCCAGTCCCACCAGCGCTCGCGCGGCATCTTGTCTAAGAAGTGCTTGGGGAAGCGCTTCTGGACTTCGGGGCTGAAGATCTCCGTGACGAATCGCAGCGCCTCGCGTTGCTTCTCGGCCGAGAGTGGCTTGAGCGGCGTCAGCTCGTCGCCCTTGTGCGCCCGCGTCACTTCCATGCCCCCGAGGGCTTTGACGTAATAGATATAGCCCCGGAGTTCTTGGAAGAGCAGCGTGTTGACCGCGCCGCGCAGCGGCCAGTACTCGTCGTCCGGGGCCAGCAGCCGGTCTTCCAGGCGCTCCCACAAGCGCGCGACAAGCTTCTGCAAGTCTTTATAATATGCGACCGGATCGGCGCTCAAGTCCCATTGGGTGATCGCGGGATCGAGCGCATAGGGGTAGAGCCAGGCGTCCTCGTCGGTGCCGTAGAGGTGCTCGCGCGCGCTGTGTTGCAACGCGATCTCTTGAAGCTGCGGGTGCGGAGCGAGCCTCTCGTTCCCTACGGGAGTATAGCCCCACTTGATCGCCCAGATGTCCCACGTGGCAACCGTAGAGTGAAAGTACTCGCCCTGATGCTCGCGATCGGAGGAGATATTCGCCGGGTTGTACTCCATCACCGAGGCGGTGATGCCGTACTGAGACGTATAGTCTTTATTATGCAGTTTGTCGAAGGGCACTGCTGAGCTTGCTTTGAAGTTGTGACGCAGGCCCAGGGCGTGCCCGACTTCGTGCATGACCGTCTCCCGGATGGCCGCCCCGACGTATTCTAAGGGGATTCCCTCACCGGGGGCGATGAGGCCATCGGCGGCGAGCGTCATCATCAGGGTGGCCATGTGCGGCGTCAGGCCCGCCTCGTAAGCGCAGAGCAACTGGGTAGCGTGAGGGTTGAGCTTGTGGGCAGTCTCGAGGGCTTCGCTTTCGTTCTGCAAGAACTGCATGGGGCTTTCGACCATGCGCAGGTACTCATTGGTGAGCGCGCGCACCCAGTCGGCCGTGAAGAGGATATCGGCGTTGAGGATCTCGCCGCTGCGCGGGTCAACGTCCGACGGCCCAATGGCGAAGATCGAAGAGACCGAGGGCATCCAGCGGATGGTTGAGTAGCGAGCGTCGGCGGGGTCCCAGGTGGGATCGCTCGGCTGGTCGAGAGCGAGCACAGCGTTCTTGAAGCCCGCGGCTTCAAACGCTTTGTTCCAAGCTTCGACGCCCTCTTTGATATACGGGCGCAGCTCTTTGGGGACGGTGTTCTCAATATAAAAGATAATGGGCTTGACGGGTTCTGAGAGCGGCGCGTAGGGGT
>JANWXV010000106.1 GCA_025057405.1 Candidatus Bipolaricaulota bacterium
TGAGCTTCTCGATCAGCGCTTCGACCGTGAGCAACTACTTCTCCCTGCATGGTATAATATAGTAAGCCAAGTTGCTCATTCACCAATGTACGGAAGAAGGAGATAAACATGAATTTAACCATTGAAGTTGAACGTGAGGAAGATGGGCGTTGGATTGCCGAAGTACCTGATCTTCCTGGAGTACTGGCTTATGGCCAGACCCGTGAAGAGGCGATTGCTCGTGTTCAGGCTCTATCTCTGCGCGTGTTGGCCGATCGTCTGGAGAACGGTGAACCTGTTCCTGAAATGAGCGGGGTTTTCTCGGTAGCCGCATGAGCACGTGGCCCACTACAAAAGCAAAACGCGTATTGGCGGCACTGCTGCAGATTGGATGGAGCATCAAGCGCCATAAAAGCGGCTCGCATCGTGTTCTCTCACGCCCGAATTGGCCTGATTATGTATTTGCGTTTCATGATGACGAGGAGATTGGCCCGCGCATGTTGGCGCGTCTTGCCAAACACACAGGTCTTAGACCCGAAGATTTGTGACAAGCTTTATTGACGCAGCTTCTCAATCAGCGCTTCGACCGTGAGCAGTTGTTCTTCTCCGCTGCGCATGTCTCGTAGTTTCACTTTGCCCTGCGCGATCTCATCCGGCCCGACGATCACTACAAACGAGACACCATAAGCGTTCGCGTATTTTAACCCGTCGCTGATGCCCTTGGCGGAAAAATCTATATCGGTCTTGATCCCCGCGCGGCGCAACTGCTGGCAGATCGCTCGGCCTTCAGCGAGTAATCGCTTAAACGGGATCACATAGGCTTGGGTGACCGTCTTGCGCACGGGCAGACCACGACGTTGCTCTTTGAGCACTTCGAGAATCGGCTCCAAGCCAAACGAGATTCCTACCGCGGGGATCTTTTCGGTGCTTTCTAAGAATTGCCCGATCATATTGTCGTAGCGCCCGCCCGCGGCGAGCGATCCCGTGACCGAAGACTCTTTTGCATAGGCTTCGTAGATCGTCCCGGTGTAGTACGACAGCCCTCGTGCGAGCGAGGGCGTCCAGACGACGCGTGGGTCTTGGAGAAAGTTTAGCACGGGTTCAAGCTCGTGGTAGCCGTCGCTGTTTTTCAGAGTTTCTTGATCTTGCGCACCAGAGAGAAAGCGCTCCGCGCTGATGCGGTTAATCCCGCGTTCGGTCATCTCGCGGATGACCTCCTCCGGCCCGATCTTTTCGAGCTTATCAAGCGAAAGAATGGCGGCATCCGTCAGCGCTTCGGGCACGCCGGCCATGCGGGCCATCGCTGAGAGGATCTTTCTGTTATTGATCTTGACGATCACATCAATCTCAAGGCGCTCAAAGACATCGAGCGCCAGTTGCACGCACTCGGCGTCGGACAACGGAGAGCTTGAACCGACAATGTCTGCGTCGCATTGATAGAACTCGCGGGTGCGCCCTTTCTTAATGGGGCCATCGCGATAGACCGTGCCAATCTGATAGCGTTTGAACGGTCTTTTGATCGTCGGGTTCATGCCGACGAAGCGTGCTAAGGGGACAGTCAGATCGTAGCGCAGCCCCAAATCTCGGCCTCCTTGGTCGGTGAGCTTGAACGTTTCTTTTAAAATCTCTTCGCCGCCGGAGTATTTAGCTGAAAGAACTTCCCAGCGTTCGACGACGGGGGTTTCTAAGGGGCTGAAGCCGTACAGCTCAAAGATCTCTTTAAGCGTAGCGATGACGTCATCCCGAAGGATCTTCTCTTCGGGTGGGAAGTCGCGCATCCCGCGCGGAAGCTGGAGTTCCATAAGAGATTACTTTAGCAACTGAACGATGGGCGTGCAAGGCTTACACAGAGCTTAAGAATTTATAAGCGATGGCATGTCGTAGTTCGTTCTTACCAACATACGGCAACGAGGCCGCTCTGTCGGATCGAGTCGTCGCGAGTGAGCAAGGGAACTTGCTCGCGATACGCTACTGCTGCTATAAGGCGATCGTGCATTTCTGGGATGGTAGAGAGCTTAGGAAGGAGAAGGACAAGAGCGGCATCTAGGGTGGCAAATTCAAAGAGTCCGGATTGTGCCATCTTTTGGTACTCCAGGGCGAAGTCTAGAGGCTGCTGCAGTTTTTCATTGAGAAAGTAGAGCTCAGCGAGTACGAGCGTGGGAACGATGATAGTGGCATACCCTTGTTCAGCTTCACGGAAGGCGCGTAGCGCTGTTGGGCTGAGCTTCGGTGAGGCGGTCAGATACCAAAAGAGGGTATGCGTATCTGTAACGTATCGTTGGAGAGCCATCATATTCTCTAGGGAGCTTCTTTGAGTTTGCGCGTCCAACCTGACCGAATTTCAGTGAGCATCGCGTCCACATCGAGGTCTGCTGGCAGCTTCTCTTTCCAAGCACCATACAAAGAGGCCCGTTGGGAGACTTGTTCTTGATTGACAAGCTGTTCTTTCAGCTCGCGGATGATCCGCTCTAACTGTTCAAGGCGTTCCAACAGCACTCTGGGGTGAAGCATACGATCATCACCTCGACAAGATGTATTGTATCAAGAGTAGAGGAAGTCAGCTATTTAGCTTGCCTACTCGCGCCCTTTGACAGAAGTCTCATCATGCGTTACGATAGAAACGCTCACTTCTATCGCTAGTCTTGTATGTTATCTTACATGAGGTGATCTCGATGAAGCGCGTGCTCATTATGGGCGCTGCCGGACGCGATTTTCACAACTTTAACGTCTATTTTCGCGATAACCCCAATTATCAAGTCGTCGCCTTCACCGCCACCCAAATCCCCGACATCGAAGGCCGCAAATACCCCGCCAAACTCGCCGGCAAACTCTACCCCAAAGGCATCCCCATCGAATCCGAAGACGACCTCGTCACGCTCATCCAAAAACACAAGATTGATCTCGTCGTCTTCTCGTACAGCGACGTCTCGCACCAGTACGTGATGGAGCGCGCCAGCCGCGCTATGGCCGCCGGCGCGGACTTTATGCTCCTCGGCCCCAAAGCCACCCAACTGCACTCTACCAAGCCCGTCATCTCCGTAACCGCCGTGCGCACCGGCGCCGGCAAGAGCCAGACCACCCGCCGCGTCGCCGCCATCTTGCGCGAACTGGGCCAGCGCGTCGTCGTCGTCCGCCATCCCATGCCCTACGGCGATCTCGTCGCCCAAGAGTGCCAGCGCTTCGCCAGCTACAAAGACCTCGACCGCTATCGCTGTACGATTGAAGAGCGCGAAGAGTACGAACCCCACATCGCCAACGGCAACGTCGTCTATGCCGGTGTGGATTACGAAAAGATTTTGCGCATGGCCGAACGCGAAGCCGATGTGGTCCTCTGGGACGGAGGCAACAACGACTTCTCTTTTTATAAGTCTGATCTGAATATCGTCGTGGCCGACCCGCTGCGCGCC
>JANWXV010000107.1 GCA_025057405.1 Candidatus Bipolaricaulota bacterium
TCGTCAAGCCGCCCAAGGGCCAGATCGACGACCTGCTCGGGCAGATCCGCGAACGGGCCGAGCGGGACGAGCGGGTGCTCGTCACCACGCTGACGAAGAAGATGGCCGAGGACTTAACCGAGTATCTGACGGAGCTGGGGATTCGAGCGCGCTACTTGCACTCGGAGATCGAGACGCTGGAGCGCGTAGATATTCTTCGGGATTTGCGTCTAGGCGAGTTTGACGTCTTGGTGGGGATCAATCTCTTGCGCGAGGGGTTGGATCTCCCCGAAGTCTCGCTCGTAGCGATCTTAGATGCCGACAAAGAGGGCTTCTTGCGTTCAGAGACTTCTCTGATTCAGACGATCGGGCGTGCGGCGCGCAACGTGCGCGGGAGCGTGATCCTCTACGCCGACGAGATCACCGGCTCGATGGAGCGCGCGATTGCCGAGACCCAGCGCCGCAGAAGATTGCAGCTAGAATACAATCAAAAACACGGGATCACGCCGGAGACCGTGAAGAAAGCGATCAAAGAATTCATGCCGGAGCTGGCGCGGGAGCGCGCCGAAGAGAAAGAGAAGAAGAACAAGAAGAAGCTCGTCGTCAAGACACCCGCTGAGTTGGCCGATCTCATCCAAGAACTCGAACAAGAGATGTACGCCGCGGCTAAGCGTCTAGACTTCGAGCGAGCGGCGCAGCTGCGCGACGAGATCAAAGAGCTGCGCCAAGAGTTGATCGGGATTCGCTAGCGATGTACTTCTTCGATCCCCTCTTCAACTTTCATGTGCGCCGTGGCTTTGGCCTCTTCGGTCTCTAAGTATTTGCGCACCGCGCGCAGTTCTTCTTCCGACCATTCTCCCATCCCCCCGGCAGCAGGCGCGAGCACGATCTTGTTCTCAAGCAGCTCGACGTGGAGCCAATCTCCGGGCTTGAGGCGCAAGGCTTCGATCATAGCTTTGGGAAGCATCAGCTCGTTGTGCCGCCCGACTTGGATGAGCGCCATCATGACCTCCCTTCTCTTTTATTATAGCACAGATAGATCAAAATAAGAAGCTGACTGAAATCATTGGCTATACGCAGCGCTTTCTGTTAAAATTTGCCCAGTGACGACTTTCGAGGAGGGTTCTTATGGCCAAGATGAACTATCGCTATCGCCCCAAGTGGCAGCGCAAGCTGAAGCGCAAGATGGCCGCGAAGCGCCGACATAAGCGCCGCGCTAAGCGCTATCCTTAAATAAATTTATTCTAGTGTAGAGCAGCGAGAGAAAGCTAGGCGCTCTCACAGAAAGGGCTGGTATGTACGAAGCGACCGTGCGCTATGTGGACGGAATGCAGTTTGTCGGCGTCTCTGGGAGCGGGCACGCTGTCGTCTTAGACGCTGCCAAAGACAATAACGGGCTAGACTCCGGGCCGCGGCCTACTGAGCTGCTGCTTATCGCTACCGGGGGCTGCACGGGGATGGACGTCGTTTCGATTCTCAGAAAGATGCAAGTCGCGTTCACCAAGTTCGAGATGCGCGTCCAAGGCGAGCGCGCCCCAGAGCACCCGCGCTACTTCACCAAAGTGCATATTAATTACAGAGTCTGGGGCGATGTCCCTGAAGAGAAGCTCAAGAGGGCGATAGAACTTTCGTTGGAGAAATACTGTTCGGTCTCGCAGTCGCTGCGCCCGCGCGCGGCGATCTCTTATAGCTACGCGATCAACCCCACAGACGCCAAGTAGCTCACTCTCTCTTAAAGAGCGAGGGGCGAGAGAGAGAAGCAGAAGGGAGCCTTGCTTATGTCCGAGGTCGTCATCGTAGATGCGGTGCGGACGCCGATCGGCAGGTTCTTAGGGCGGGTTTCGCAGTTCAGCGCGGTCGAGCTAGGGGCTGTTGTCATCCGTGCCCTCAAAGAGCGCAATCGGCTCAAGGGCGACGACGTGGACGAAGTGATCATGGGGAACGTGGTGCAAGCGGGCTTGGGGCAAGCCCCGGCGCGCCAAGCGATGATCTTCGGGGGGTTGTCGCCCAGTGTGCCCGCCGTCACAGTCAATAAAGTCTGCGGTTCCGGGCTGAAGGCCGTTATCATGGCTGCTCAAGCGATCAAGGCCGGCGACGCCAAAGCGATCATCGCTGGCGGGATGGAGTCCATGAGCAACGCGCCGTTCTTAGTGAAAGGGGCGCGCGCGGGGTTGAAGTACGGCGATCAGAAATTCATTGACGCGATGATCTACGACGGCCTCTGGTCGCCCTTTGATCACTGTCACATGGGATTAGCTGCCGAGTACACGGCGGAGAAATCGAAGATCACCCGAGAGGACCAAGATCGCTTTGCGTATGAGAGCCATCAAAAAGCGATCAAAGCGATGGAGTCGGGCAAGTTCGCCCAAGAGCTGATCGCTCTTCAAGCGAAAGATGGGCCGATCCCCCAAGACGAGTCGCCGCGGGCCGATACGTCGTTGGAGAAATTAGCCAAACTCAAGCCCGCCTTCAAAGAAGGCGGGACGGTTACGGCAGGCAACGCGCCGGGGCTGAACGACGGCGCCTCTGCGCTCTTGATTATGTCCAGCGACGAAGCCAAAAAGCGCGGCTACAAGCCGTTAGCTAAGATCTTAGATTACGCCGCTGCGGGCACTGCCCCCATAGATCTCTTCTACGCGCCTATCGAATCGACCCGCAAGCTGATGAACAAACTCAAGCTCAAGATCAGTGATTTTGAGCTGATTGAGATCAACGAAGCGTTCGCCGCCCAAGTGTTGGCCGACGGCAAAGAATTAGAATGGGACTGGTCGCGGGTGAACGTCCACGGCGGGGCAGTCGCTTTGGGGCATCCCATCGGCGCCAGCGGCGCTCGCATCTTGACGACGCTCGTCTGGGCGATGCAAGACCGCAACGCTCGGTTGGGCCTAGCGACGATCTGCATGGGCGGCGGCAACGGGCTTTCACTAGCGGTGCAACGACTATCTTGAACTGAACGCAAAGGAGAGAGAACATGCGCGATCTTTGGCTCTGGCTTGTAGTGTTAGCGGCTGCGGCGGCGGGCTTTTTCGCGGCTTATCTGTGGTTTCAGCTAAAGCCTGCGCCCTCCTCGGAGACAACGAAGCCGGTGGCCCCTCCCCCGGCTAGTCCAGCCTTTCTCGAAGAGCCTGTCAAAGGCGCTCCCGACGCCCCTGTGACGATCGTCGAATTTGCCGACTTCAAGTGCGGCTTCTGCGTGCGTCACTTCACGCGCACTCTCCCTCTAATCGTCACGGAGTACATCAACACGGGCAAGGTGCGCTATATCTACCGAAACTTTGCGTTCTTGGGGGTGGAATCGCGCTGGGCGGCGGAAGCCTCCGAGTGCGCCCACGAGCAGGGCCGCTTCT
>JANWXV010000108.1 GCA_025057405.1 Candidatus Bipolaricaulota bacterium
ATTTTAGATTCGTTGAATTTCTGTTTTTGGCCGGAGCCGCGCTGGCGCTATCGCTATGAGAATGAGTGGCTGGACGGGTATCTGGCGCTGGCGTCGTCGCTCAAAGAGGCCGTGGCTCGCGGGGCTTCTGTGCTAGAGGCGAGCTTTCTCGCCCAAATCAATGAGAACCAGCTGAGCGCGATCTTGGCCGGCGAAAACGAGGTCCCGTTGTTGAGGGAGCGCGTAGCGGTGTTGCGCGAGGCAGGGGCTGTTCTTCAAGCAGAGTATGACGGCCAAGCTGTCCATCTTGTAGAAGAGGCCCGGCGCTCGACCGAGCGCTTGGTGACGCTCTTGGCTCAGAAGTTTTCGAGCTTTCGCGATGAGGCGCTCTATCGGGGGGAGAGGGTCTGTTTTTACAAGCGGGCGCAGATCTTCTGCGCCGATCTCTATGGGGCGTTTGGGGGAGAGCGTTGGGGGGAGTTCACGGATATAGAGAACTTGACGGCGTTTGCAGATTATAAGCTCCCGCAAGTCTTGCGGCATTTGGGGATCTTGTGCTACAGTTCAGAGCTTTTCGAGAGGATTGACCGTCGGGAGGAGTTGGCAGCGGGCAGCGAAGAGGAGATCGAGATTCGCGCGCACACGATCTGGGCGGTGGAGCGACTGCGCGAAGAGTTATTTAAGCTCGGACGAACGCTGCGCAGCTTCGAGATCGACTGGCTCTTGTGGAACTTGGGCCAGCGCGAAAAGTTTCGTCAGAGGCCGTATCATCGCACGCGAACGATCTTCTATTGACTTTGAAGGGCACGGCGTGCGTAGGCGCAGCTCTCCGAAAGCGGGCACTGCCAACACAAGGGCTTGGGACGACAGGTCTCTTTGCCGTGACGGACGATCAGCGCGTGATATTCGTTAAAAAGCTGGGTGCTTTTGGGGAGTCGGCGCATGAAGAAGTTTTGTAGCTCTTCGTAAGGGATTTTCGCGTTGAGCAGCCCAAGGCGCGTGAAGATTCGCTGGGTGTAGGCATCGACGACGAAGACCGGTCTATGAGCCGCGTAGAGCACGATCGAGTCGGCGGTCTCCGGGCCGATGCCCCAGATCGAGAGCAGCTCAGCGCGCAGCTTCTTGGTGGGCTGCGCGAGCATCTTGGACAGATTGCCCTGGTGGTGGGCGTGCAGGTGCGCGACAAACGCTTTGAGCTTTTTCGCTTTCTGGCGAAAGTAGCCTGCGGGACGAATGAGAGCTGCGAGTTCTTCTTCGGGGAGTTTATAGAGTCTTTCGGGTGTGAGGGCGTTGTGCTCGTTGAGATGGGCGATGGCGCGTTCGACGTTCTGCCAGTTTGTAGACTGCGTTAAGATCGCACCGACGATCACTTCGAACTCTGTTTGGGCGGGCCACCAGTGCTGGGGGCCGTAGTGAGAGAAGAGCTGAGCGTAGATTTTATGAAAGTTGGCCTTTTGGAGAAAGAGGTTCTGATCCATTAGAATGGTTTCTATAGTTGCTTTGACTTCTTCACTCGCTGAATTTCTCTCACACTCAGATCACCGAGTTGAAAGGCTTATAATCCCCAACAAACTTCACGCGCCTCCACCGAGCTTTCATCGCATTACACAGGCGCTCGTCCCCGGTCAAGAAGTCCACGCCTAGATGCTCGGCTAGCGCCAGATAAGCTGCGTCGTAGGCGCTTCGGTGATGCTCCTGACTGAGTCTCAAGATTCGTCCTTCTAAACCCTTGATGTCGCGCTCTTCGAGAGCGAGCTTGCTCATAGCGGCCATGATCTCTAGGGCATCATCTGCGGAGAGCCTCTGATTTCCCTTGACGCCGCGCACCGCACTGGAGAGCACGTTCAAGACCTCATAGCGCGTGAGAGTCGGCACGGCTAATTTCACCAAACCTGCTGTGGCGTCTCTCAATAGCGCTAAGGCTTGCGCTTTATACGGCTCCGCAGGCAGATAAAAGGCCAACAGAACACTGGCGTCAATCACAACAGAGATAGGGGACTTTCCCCTCACGAGGCACGCTCCTCTAGCTCTTGCCGAGACCGACGCACAAGCTCTGGAACGTTCAGGGCAAGATGCTCAAACTTCTTGGAGAGTCGCAGGGCCTCAAAGCAAGCATTCAGCTTTTCATAACGTTCGTACTCCTGAGGAGACAAAATAGCACCGGCAAATTCATCCTCACGCTCGTTGAAGATCAAAATGGGCATCTGTTTCTCTCTGGCCTCTTTGAGCAATTGCGTAAAGTCCCTCTTGCCCTCTGCTACGGACACTCGCTTAGCGGTCATATCCCCTCCCAAGGACTATCTTAGTAGTTATATGATAAAACCGTCATGAAGACCTGTCAAGGCCACTGATCGCTAATATTCACTCGTCTTGTTCCCTCTTTTGCAACATCCCCTTCTACTCTCTATAATGCTTCAGACCCAAAAGCACCAAGGGAGTGAGAACAATCGCGGTTACGACATTGGCGAAGCCTGATTGGCTGAAAATCCGCCCCCCGGGCGGACATCACTATACCCAGATCAAAGAGACCCTGCGCAAGCACGGGCTGCACACCGTCTGCGAAGAAGCCCACTGCCCGAATGTGCACGAGTGCTGGGGCGGTGGCACGGCTACATTCATGCTCATGGGCGACGTCTGCACCCGAGGATGCCGATTCTGTGCCGTCACCAGCGGCCACCCCAACGGCTATTTAGACCCCCTCGAACCCTGGAAGGTCGCTCACGTGCTGAGCGAGTGGGGTCTTGACTACGTTGTCCTAACTAGTGTCGCCCGCGACGATCTGCCCGACGGCGGCGCGGAACACTTCGCCAAGACGATCCGCGCGATCAAAGCCAAGACGCCCCAAATGCTCGTTGAAGTCCTCATTCCCGACTTTCGCGGGGAGATCAGCGCTCTTAAAAAAGTCGTAGATGCCCAACCCGACGTCATTGATCACAACATCGAGACGGTCGAGCGCCTCACCCCCAAAGTCCGCGACCGCCGCGCTACGTACCGTCAGTCTCTGACAGTGCTGGAGAAGATCAAAGAGCTTGACCCCACGCGCTATACGAAGTCTTCGATCATGGTCGGTCTGGGCGAGACCGACGAAGAGATTCTACAAACGATGCGCGATCTGCGCGCCGTCGGCGTAGATATTCTCACGATTGGGCAGTACCTGCGCCCCAGCCCCAGACACTTGGAAGTCGTCGAGTACGTTCATCCCCAGAAATTCGCCCAATGGAAAGAAGTCGGCGAAGCGATGGGCTTTCGCTACGTCGCTTCCGGGCCGCTGGTGCGCAGCAGCTACCGTGCGGGAGAGTTCTTCATCAAAAGTCTC
>JANWXV010000109.1 GCA_025057405.1 Candidatus Bipolaricaulota bacterium
CTGCCATCCGCAGCGAGGTTGAGCGTCTTGTTCCCCTGACGGACCAAGCCCAGGGCCGCTGGGAGCGGTGGGGTTCTAAGATGGCAGAGATACAGTCGGACTGGGCGGCGGTGAGAGGCTGGAGCGCAGCGGAGGCTAGGTCGGTTTCAGCAGGGGGGGGGGTAACGTCGCACGGTTAGCAGACTTATTATTGAAGAGCGAGGTGCATCCGGAGAAGACGAGCGCGATGCCAATCAGGTAAATCTAGGGAGCACGAATCAAGCAACTATCCATCGCTTGAACGGCTACAAATAGCCTCCTTGAGTCGTCCCCCTGATAGCGCGTTTGCCCCCGAGGGTCAGTCTTTACTATAATACTTTTGATAGCGCTAGGGGGCGGGCCCATAGCTCAGGGGTTAGAGCGGCCGGCTCATAACCGGTTGGTCGCAGGTTCGAATCCTGCTGGGCCCACAGAGTCGGGGCGAAGCCCCCTTCGCCCCGATTAACACTATGGAGAAGCTCTTGATTCACCTTGACGGTGCCTCTCAGGGAAATCCCGGCGAGGCCGCCGTCGGCGTGGTCATCACCGATGGCGAGGGCCATCTGCTCGAAGAGGTCTCCCAATGCATCGGGCGCACGACCAATAACGTCGCTGAATATCAGGCCCTCCTCGAAGCTATCCGACGCGCCCTGCGCTATAGTCCCCAGCGCGTGATCTTCTTCACCGATAGCCAGCTCTTGGCCAATCAGATCAATGGGCTGTATCGCATTCGCCGGCCCCATCTGGAGCCGCTGCACCGGCAAGCCCAAGAACTCTTGCAGAAACTTCCGCGCTGGCAGGTGCACTACGTCGAGCGCGATGCCAACTGGCGCGCCCATCGCTTGGCCCAGAAGGCGCTCTTAGACCGCGTGGCCAAGGAGGCCGAAGCGGGCCTGCCCGAACGCATCCGCCGCAAGGTCGAAGAGCTGAGCGAACTCGACCAACGCAGGGTCTTAGAATTTGTCAATCGGCTCTACGAGGAGGCGCAGAAAGACCAGTGAGATGAGTAGCGACTAGGGATCAGCAAGAGGAGGATCAGCCCTATGTGGCAGCGTTGGGTGGTGGGAGGATTTTGTGCAGTTTTGTCGTTGGTGTTGTCGGGGTGTTGGCCGATGCCCCAGCAGATGGCCGTCAGCCCCGACGGTCGCTTTCTAGCGCTCTCGATGCCCCCGGAGACTCAGGGGCTGTATGAGCCGCTTGCGGAGCGTTCTCAGCTCTGGCTGATCGAGCGAGCGACGGGCGAGATCGTCACAGCCATCCGCGACGGCGAGAGGATCTCGTGGGTCACGTGGTCGCCCGATGGGCAAGAGCTGCTCTACGTCGCCAGCACAGGATTGCGATCTGGAGAGGGGCTTCTGCTGGCCGACGAATGGCGTCTGATGCTCTATCGTCTTGAGACGGGAGAGCGCCGTCTGCTGCTGGCTGACCGAGAGAGCGCTCCGTGGGGCCTGAGCTTCTCTCCCGACGGGCAGCAGATCGCGTACTATCGAGTCACTGACGAAGGCAAGATCGATCTGGTGCTCTTGGACAGAGCCGGTCAAGAGTCGCGAGTCGTTCAGACGATCCAAGAGGGGGGGCGCTTGCGCTATCTGCCCTACGGGCCGCGTCTTTTATGGGTTGAGAGCAACGGCGTGCACGCGCTGGTGCTGGTGCGCGTCGATGAGCTGCTTCCCAGCGAGGAGCTGCCCGCGCTGGAAGAGGCGACGAGCGTGCGCGTGGCGCGGGGCCGGATCGTGCGCGTTCAGCTCGATTGCTTGTGCGAAGAAGAGATCGCGCGCGGGCACTATCCCGTGTTGCCGATCCCGTTGTTTATCGTCGCTTCCCCCGATGGGCGCCGGCTCTATTTCAACAGCTACTCTCATAGCTTTGCGCTCACCCCCGAAGAGCCGATCTATCTCTATGAGATGGACATCGAAGAGCGTCAGATGTTTGCTATTTATGATGGCGATGGGATCGCGCTCGCCCCGGCACTCTCCCCTGACGGCTCGCAACTGCTCTTCACGGTCATCGAGCATCAGAAGAGCGATCTTTATCTGCGCAGCTTTCAGGCGCTCTCCCCCGCAGCGAAGATCACCCATGACGGCCGTTCGGGGTTCGGCTTCTGGCTGACGAACGACGAGATCGGCTTTCTGCGGCGCGTCCCCGCCGATCAACCCGCCGGCGAGCTATGGCGCAAGCATCTGATCACCGGGGAAGAAGAGGCGCTGACGCCTCTGTTGGCCAGACAGCGACGTACAGCAGAGTTGAGCGTTCAGCTGGCTGTTGCCCAGCAAGAGGCCCAGCGTTACAAAGCAGAACTCACTCAGACTCAAGAGACCCTCCAAGAGCTTCAGAACCGAATCGAATTGCTTCATCAGTCTCTGCAACAGCTCAGATCAGAGATGCAGGCGCAATCGCAGCAGACGGTCGAAGAGATCGCGCGCCAATGGATTGACCCGGTGCAGCAGATCAACGCGCTGCGTCAAGCCGTCTCAGAATTGAGAAAACAAACCGAAGGGCTTGATGCCAAGCTCACAGAGCTGCAAAAGCGTCCGCAGCTTGATCTGTGGACAGTCGCGCTGATCGTTGCTATCGGAGCGCTCGTGGTGATTGCGATCTTAAGACGCTCATTCAGAACGATCGTTCAGCCGTTGGCCTTCCCGCCCCAGTAAGTTATAATAGATCGCTATGCGCACCCTGAAAGAGCGAGAAGAGATCAGCGAGTTAGCCTATGAGATCCTCGATTGTCTGGCTGACGATCACGAGAACCTAGAGCAAATCGAGAAGATCATGGCCGATAAAGATCTCTGCTATAGCGAGGCTGAGCTAAGAGAAGAGTTGAAGAGATTAATTGGGGCCAGTTACGTCCGTTGCTATGAGCCAGTTGGGTATAAGCTTCAGCGAGTGAGCCAGCCCGATTTTCGCAAACTGAGCCGTTATTGGTTCGAGCTAACCCCCAAGGGAGAGCTGCAACGCTCGGCATCTCGGTCGCGTTCTTAGAACATTTGTGAGCAAAACGTTTCGGGATCTCATCAAGCGTTTTGAGGCGAGTGAATGGGAGAAGCTAGACGAGCTGCGCGAACCGGCTCAGGGGCGAGCTTACCAAGGGGGAGAGAGCATCCGTGAAGTCTTGCGCCATAAACGCACTGGAGTGCTGATTATCCGCCATCGCATTGTCCATAAAAACAAGATCAAGCACGATCACCTCAAGCCAGCGCCTCCAGAGATCATAGAGAAGTTCGAGAGCGGCTAGCCGTTGGCCTTCCCGCCCCAGTAGAGC
>JANWXV010000010.1 GCA_025057405.1 Candidatus Bipolaricaulota bacterium
CGGGGACGCGAGCGCGGGCGACTTGTGAGGGCATCTTGAAGTATCACTTCTAAGCATTCTTGAATCGCTTGTCGGATATTGCGGCGCGCTTCGGCGAGGGTTCGGCCCTGGGACATGCACCCAGGGATATCCAGACATTCCGCCACAATAAACCCATCACAGCCTTGTTCAAATCTAACTCTAAACTTCTGATAGCCGCTGGCTTTGCATTTCTTCATCGGTGCAAATTATATCACGAAACTGGCCCCCTTGCTTGAGGGCAGAGAAGATTAGCCGCTTACCGACTGCCCCTCGCCTTGAGGGGCGGCCACCGACGGCGTCTCTACCAGTCGGCGCGTGTACAGCTTCTTCCCGAAGATCAGCACCCCGAAGATCACTATAAACAGCACGCTGATCACTTGGGCAGCCCGTAGAGTATCAGGGATGAGCCAGAGCGCATCCGCACGCAAGAACTCTATCCCAAAGCGCAAGACCGAGTATAAGATCGCATACAGCGCGGTGATGAAGCCGTCTTGGAAGTTCTTGCGCCCTAGCCAGAGGAGAATTCCAAAGATCATCAGATCGCCGACCATCTCGTAGAGCATCGTGGGATGGCTAGGGATGTGACCCCATTGTTGGTGTCCGGGCGTCCCCGGCGCATAGACGACCCCGACCCAGTCCAACCACGCCGGCCACTCCGGGCCGATGGGAGTCCCATAGGCGTCGCCGTTCATGAAGTTCCCAAAGCGCCCCAGCGCTTGCCCTAAGATCATACTGGGAGCGACCGCATCAGCAAAAGCCCAGAGAGAGACTCGCTTCACCCGACAGAAGACCCAGAGCATCAACAACCCCGCGAGAATCCCGCCGTGAATCGCTAGTCCCCCCTCCCAGATCGCAATAATATTTGTGAGCGTCTGCCAGAGATTATCGGGGACATAGAAGCTCGACCATTGAAAAGCCACATAATAGAGTCGCGCCCCCACAATAGCGACGGGCACGGTCATCAGGACGAAATCGAGAACATCATCGAGGGTGAGCGATAGTCCTCGGCGCGCCGCCAGCCGCCGCGTCAACCAGATGCCCACCAAGATCGCCACGACGTACATCACGCCGTAGTAGCGAATCTGTAAACTGTTCCAGCCAAACGGCATCGGAATCTCGACTAACACTGGGTTCATGGATGCTCTCTCCGTAGATATAAAGCTGCGAGCATTCTACGGGATAGACCCGTCCGTCGTCAAGAAAGAGAAATCAGCTCACTTGCTTTGGGCTGTTTCCATGAGCTTCTCGGTCAGCCACACGTTGATCAATGTTTCTGTGGATACGCCCTGAGCGCGAGCGCAGGCAGCGAGTTTTTTTCCCAACTTCGGCTCAAGTGCAACTAGAAAGACGCGTCGCTGGATATCCACATCAAAGTGCACTTCGCGAGTTAAGTCCCAGTAGTCGGCCAGATCGTGGTTGTCCCAGAACTCGGCCGCTTCTTCTATATTCTTAAAACGCTTGGGGAGGGGATCACGCTTTCTTCGCTCTGGCATAGGCTCTCCTTTCTTGCTTCGTCATCTCTCTTGCACTGATCACCAGTGCCTCACCCGTTGTCTTGTGCAAGAAGTAGGCAATCAAATAGCGACCGACTCTCGTTTGCCCCAACGCTGCGTAGAGATCTTCGCCTGCGACATCACCGGTTTCGATAAAGCGATAAGATGGTGCCCTCCTGAAGATCTCCTCCACTTCGTCGGGGGTGACGTTGTGCTTCCGCAAGAGTTTGTCAACGACCTCTCGCAACCAGATGATCCCGGTTATTTTCAATTCTATCGCGCCTTATGTGCATTCTACGGGATAGACCCGTCTGTCGTCAAGCACGCGATTGCTGACGCTTCATAAATCTTCTAAGCTAGACAGCGATGAGCCGCATTCTGGGCATTGACGTAGGCGAGAGACGCTTGGGGCTGGCCCTCAGCGATGAGACTCACACGATTGCTAGCCCTTACAGCGTCTATGAGCGCTCCTCGATGGAGTCCGATCTGGACTATCTGAAAGAACTGATCACTTCTCAGAAGATCTCAGAGATCGTGCTCGGTTTCCCAATTAATATGGACGGCTCGGTGGGGCCGCAAGCTCAAGCGATTCTAGAGTTCAAAAAGACGCTCGAAGAGCGCTTCAATATCAGCGTGCATCTGTTCGACGAGCGCTTAACGACCGACGAAGCTGAGCGCGTGCTGCTCAGCGCCGACGTCGGTCGGCGGCGGCGCAAGCGCGTGCGCGACGCCCTCGCCGCGGTGCTCATCTTGCAGGGCTACTTAGAATCTCGACGAGCTACTTGAACTTCAATTTCTGGATGCGCGAATTTCCGTTGTCCGCGACGAAGATCACGCCGTCGGCATCTACGGCGATATCTACAGGCTGATTGAACTGCGCGTCCCCAGCGCCTAAGCTCCCCCACTTAGCAATGAACGCCCCGTCTTTAGAGAACTTCTGAATTCGGTCGTTCCACGTGTCGGCGACATAGACGTTGCCCTGTGGATCTACAGCGATCCCCATAGGAGCGCTGAACTGCCCGTCGCGCTCCCCCGCCGATCCCCACTGCCCCAGATACGAGCCGTCCAACATAAATCTCTGGACGCGCGCGTTGCCCGTGTCCAACACATAGACGAAGCCCTGAGTGCTCACGGCAATATCGTTGGGGGAGTTGAACTGCCCATCGCCGTTGCCAAAGCTCCCCCAGCGCGCGATCAGCGTCCCCGTCGGACTGAACTTCTGAACTCGGTTGTTCACCCTATCTACGACGTAGAGATTGCCTGCGGGGTCGGTAGCGACCCCCGTGGGAAAACTGAACTGGCCTTCGCCTGTGCCTAGGCCGCCCCATTGGGCAACAAAGCCGCCGCTCTCGGTGAACTTCTGCACTCTCTGATTGCCCGCATCGGCGACATAGACAAAGCCCTGAAGGTCAACGGCTACCCCCAACGGCCCCATCAGTTGGCCGCTGCCGGAGCCGCGCCCGCCCCAGGCAGAAATGGGTTGCCCGTCGCTGGTGAACCGCTGCACCCGATTGGTGTCAAAATCTGTGACATAGAGCTGCCCTCTAGCGTTCAGCGCGATATGCGAGATCCCATTGAACTGGCTATCCCCTGTGCCGCGCGTCCCCCACTTGCCCAAGAACTGAATCAGCACGACGGCTTCAAAGCCGAACGCGACCGGCGTGCTCTGGTTGCCCGCTTCGTCTAGAAGTGTGACCCGCAGACGAACTTTCTGGGGAATCCGCGAGAAGACGAAGAACGGAAAACTCCCTTGGGTCTGCCCTTTCACTTTGGGATTGAAGCTGAACGGCGCAAAATCTACAGCTTCTAGGACTTCAAAGCGCGCTTGAGCGATATCTCCGTCGGCATCACGAAAGCGCACCGCTCCGAACATCTTGCTGCCATCGGCCGGGATGGGAGACTTCAGATCAATCCCCAAGACCTCCGGGGAGAGCGGACTGCCCCCGCCCCCTTGAGACTGCGCCTGCCCCAACGAAACGATCAGCCCCAACAACAACCCTGCTAAAAGCCCACTGCGCACGAGTGCCATCATGGCCCACTTCCCTTCCTTTGAGCGAGATTCCAACGCAAGCCTCACCCATTACTATAGTCTCACGGGGGCCAAAAGACAAGAGCAGGTGTCCCTTGCTCAGGGGGTCTGGAGAACGGTGAAGCCCTTGGGGAAGAGATCGCTGCGATAGATAAAGAAGACCCCTTCGGGTTCTTTTTCGGTGGCGACGCTGCGCATCCCCAAGAAGCGCTCGCCGTCGCGATAGAACTTCAGCGAGAAGCGCTCGCTCTGGAGCAGATACTCTTCGGCCGCTGTGCTCGTGCTCTCTCCCCCCTGCAGACGAACGGTGCCCAAGCGCTCGAGGGTCACTTCGGGGGTGGGAGGAGCACCCGCGCCGCGTTCCCCGCGCAGCGTGATGACTTTCAGCGTCAGCGGCTCAGCCGGCTCAGCCCACAGCGTCAAGAGGGCGTAAGAGCTGAACATCCCCAAGAGCAGAAACGGCTCTTCGGGCAATTGAATGGTGCTCTCTTTCTCGCCGTCGCTGAGCACGCCCTCGGTCTCGTTGAAGAGCGCGCTCACTTTGCGATTCCCGATGCCGACCGGCCCGTGGAGCGCCAACTGATAGCTGAGCGGGCGTCTTTCAGAATCGAAGCGCATGACCTGCACAAACGTCGCTTGAGTATTGATAAAAGCGATCTTGAACATCAGAGTCCCTTTGGATTCTAGGACGATCTCGCCCGACTCTAAGCGTTTTAAAGAGTACTCCTCGGTGGCGAAGGGCTGGCCGCGCCCTTCGATCGTGAGCTTGCCTTGGTCGAGCACGCCGACTTTGAGAGTTGCTGAGGGTTCTTCCTGTGAGACCGGCTCAGGAGTTGGAGAATCAGAAGGAGGAGCCGGAGGCGGCGCAGGCAGCTCCGGCAGGGGAGGCAACGCCGTCGTTGAAATCTCTTGCGGCGCTCCCGGCCCCAGCATCCACCACAGCCCGATCGCGCTGACGCCCCCTAGAAAGAGCAGAACGATTGCTAAGATCACTAAGCGGCGACGCATGATATTCTCATTTCACTCGCTTTTTACTCTCTTTACGGTACTGGGTCGAACCCCCCCGGATGGCCCGGATGGCATCGAACGATACGTTTAAGTGCCTGCCAGCCGCCCTTCACCAGCCCGTATCTCTCGATCGCTTGCTTAGCATATTCCGAACACGAGGGATAAAACCGACATACGCTGGGCAAGAGGGGCGAGAGCAGCTTCTGATACGTCACAATCAGTAAGAGCACAAGGGAGCGCATGACGTTCTATTCTATCGGCTGCTTGGTCTCCCAGCAAGTGTGGAGGCAGGAAACTGTTAAACGGGCCTGACCGAGATCACGAGCAAAGACGCTCAACGTCATGGCAGCGTGTCGTTTCAAGCGCTTAAAATAGAGCCAAGAGAGGTGGCCTATGGCACTAAGAGAAGACGCCTTGGAGTATCACAGCAAACGTCCACCCGGCAAATGGGAGATCACCCCGACCAAGCCCTGTCTCACCCAACGCGATCTCTCGCTGGCCTACACCCCCGGCGTCGCCGAACCGTGCTTGGAGATCCAAAAAACCCCCGAAGATGCCTATAAGTACACGGCCAAGGGGAACTTGGTCGCGGTGATCACCAACGGCACAGCGGTCCTGGGATTGGGCAATATTGGCGCACTCGCGGGCAAGCCCGTCATGGAGGGCAAAGCCCTCTTATTCAAACGCTTTGCCGATATTGACTCGATTGATATCGAAGTGAACACCGAAGACCCAGAGCTGATCATTCAGACAGTCAAGCTTCTGGAGCCTACGTTCGGCGGCGTTAACTTAGAAGACATCAAAGCCCCGGAGTGCTTCTACATTGAAGAGACTCTGAAGAGAGAGATGCAGATCCCCGTCTTTCACGATGATCAGCACGGCACAGCGATCATCTCAGGGGCCGCGCTGCTCAACGCGCTAGAACTTACGGGCAAGCGCATTGACCAGATCAAGATCGTCTTCAACGGCGCTGGAGCGTCAGCGATTGCAACGGCAGAGTTCTATGTCACGCTGGGAGCCAAACGCGAGAATATCATCATGTGCGACACCAGGGGCGTCATCTACAAAGGGCGCACCGAGGGGATGAACCCTTATAAAGAGCGTTTCGCCGCCAAGACCAAGGCGCGCACTCTGGCCGAAGCGCTGGTAGATGCCGACGTCTTCGTGGGGCTGTCGGCCGCCGTCGGCGGTCTCGTGACGAAAGAGATGGTCAAGAGCATGGCCAAGAAACCGATGATCTTCGCGATGGCCAACCCGCTGCCGGAAATCTTGCCCCAGGAGGCCAAAGAAGCCCGCCCCGATGCTATTGTCGCTACGGGGCGCAGCGACTTCCCCAATCAGATCAACAACGTCTTGGGGTTCCCGTTTATCTTTCGTGGGGCGCTCGACGTGCGCGCCACCCAGATCAACGAAGCGATGAAAGTCGCGGCGGCAAAATCGCTGGCGGCGCTGGCCAAAGAAGATGTCCCCGATTCGGTCGCCAAAGCCTACGGACTCCAAGGGCTGCACTTCGGCCCGGACTATCTCATCCCTAAGCCCTTGGATCCGAGGGTCTTGTTGTGGGAGGCTCCCGCGGTGGCCCAAGCCGCGATGGAGTCTGGCGTCGCCCGCATCAAGCTCGACATAGAAAAGTACAGAGAGCAGCTCGAAGCGCGTCTGG
The DNA here is from genome assembly GCA_025057405.1 of Candidatus Bipolaricaulota bacterium. Taxonomy (GTDB): domain Bacteria; phylum Bipolaricaulota; class Bipolaricaulia; order RBG-16-55-9; family DRXL01; genus SKYB132. Next base: position 6,212 of record JANWXV010000010.1, read on the forward strand.
GCAAGTCCCGCGAGATGATGCGCATCGTCTTCAACAAAGCCCGCACCAACCCCAAGAGAATTGTCTTGGCCGAGGGCGAGCACGAGAAGATGATCCGTGCGGCGTATCAGATGGTCTTCGAGCGCGTCGCCAAGCCCATTCTCTTGGGCGATGCCCAGACGATCCGCGCTCGTGCGCAGCAGCTCCAAATCAATCTCGACAGCATCGAAGTGGTTGATCCACGCACCGACTCCCGCCGCGAACGCTATGCCCAACGACTCTATGAGCTGCGCTGCCGCAAGGGCGTGGCCTTCACCGAGGCCCAAGAGCTGATCACCAAGCCCAATTACTTCGCGGCCGTGATGGTTGAGCTGGGCGACGCCGACGGGATGATCGCAGGCTTGGGCTTTCACTATCCCGAAGGGCTGCGCCCCATCTTAGAAGTGATTAAGACGTGTCCCGATTGCAAGACGATCGCTGGGGCGTATCTGGTCACGCTCAAAAACAGAGTGTTGCTCTTTGCCGATGCGACCGTGAACGTGGAGACCGATGCCGAAAAATTGGCCGAGATCGCGATCTTGACGGCGCGCTTAGCTAAAGACTTCGACATCGAGCCGAGAATCGCGATGCTCTCGTACTCTGACTTTGGCGGCGTGCGCCACGCCCGCACGGAACGCGTCCGCCAAGCCGTCGAGCTGGTGCGCCAGCGCGCCCCCGATCTCCTCGTAGATGGCGAGATGCAAGCCGATACCGCTCTCATCCCCGAGATCCTCAACGGCGGGTACCCGTTCAATCGTCTGAAGGAGCCAGCTAATATACTGATCTTCCCCAACTTGGAGTCGGGGAATATCAGCTATAAGCTAGTGCAGTCGCTGGCCAACGCCGAGATCGTCGGGCCGATTCTGATCGGGACGCGCAAGCCGGCTCACGTCTTGCAGCGCTATCACGAAGTGAAAGACATCGTGAATCTAGCAGCGATTGCTGTTGTGGAGGCCCAGAAGCTCGAAGAACCCACGGGATGCTGTGAATAAGACTGTAGGGGCGTGATTAATCACGCCCCTACATTTAACGCCTTTAATCACACCCCTATTAACCTATCCCTTCCCTACGTTTAATCACGCCCCGGATTAACCATGTCCCTGCATGATTAAATTAACCACGCCCTACAAAACCCTTACGGTCGAACGCGCCGCAGCTCACGCTCGGACTCTCGCTTCTTAATCTTTTCGCGCTTGTCGTACTTGGCCAGGCCCCGCGCCAGTGCCAGCTCGACCTTGGCCCAGCTGTTCTTAAAGTAAATCTTTAATGGAATGAGCGTGTAGCCCTTCTCTTTGACTTTGGACTGCAAGCGATGGATTTCTGTTTTTTTGAGCAAGAGCTTGCGCTTGCGCAATGGATCGGGATTGTAGCGGTTGCCCTCTTGGTAGGGAGCGATATAGACGTTGACTAAGAAGACTTCGCCGTTGCGCACGAGGGCGAAACCGTCTTGCAAGCTGACGCTGCCCCGGCGAATGGACTTGACTTCGGTGCCGGTGAGGGCGATCCCCGCTTCGATGGTCTCTTCGATCTGATAGTCGTGCCGGGCTTTGCGGTTGGTCGCAACGGTTTTTTCACTCATAGGGTAAGCTTACGCGCGCTTGCGCGAGGGCTTCTTCTTCGCCCCCCTTTGGCGAGCGAAGGCGAACCGTCCAGACGAAGTCTGGTGGCGGGGGAGGGACTCGAACCCTCTACCTGCCGCTTATGAGACGGCCGCTCTAACCAAATGAGCTACCCCGCCGCTCTTCAAGTTAGTCTAGCACGTCTTGACTTGCTTGGCAACCCTCTAAAAAAATATCGTGCCGCCCGAGGGCGGCACAAAAGTCTGGTTGCGGGGGTCGGATTCGAACCGACAGCCTCCGGGTTATGAGCCCGACGAGCTTCCTGTTGCTCCACCCCGCATGTGCGCTTAGATTATAGCAACTTGCGGGGCGACTCGCAAATCTTCACTATTTTTTATAGTACTGCGCGTTGATCTGGATATACTGTTTCCATTGTTCGGGGACGTCCTCTTCGGGGAAGATCGCCTGAACGGGGCAGACCGCCGCGCACGCCCCACAGTTGATGCACGTCGCTGGGTCAATAAAGAGCTGCTGGACGTTGGCAAAATCAGATTCGTCTTTTCGGGGATGGATGCAATCCACCGGGCAGACCTGGACACAATCGTGCGATTTGACTCCGACACACGGCTGACAGATCACAAAGGCCATAAGCTCCCTCTCTTTTCAGAGTCTTCAAAACTGTGCTGAGTATAGCAGACCGATCTCGCTTGAGCAACTCTAATGCCGTGCGAAGCTCATCTTCTCATCTATTTGGGCGACTGTGTGAGCGATCAGCGTGTAGGCGTTCTCGAGGTCTGCCAGCGAGACGATCTCGCAAGGGCTATGCATATAACGATTGGGGATCGAGACCAAGCCTGCAGCAATCCCCGCACGGGTCATCTGCATCGCATACGCATCGGTGCCGGTGCCGCGGGGTTCGGCGTGCATCTGATAGGGGATCTTGTGCGCTTGGGCTGTCTCTAACAAGAGCTGGACGACTTTGTGATTATACGTTGGCCCGCGCGCAATCAGCGGTCCTTGGCCCACTTTGGCGATCCCCAAGCGCTTCTGCTCGTCGGCCATCGTGGGGAAATCCGTCGCAAAGCCGACGTCAACGGCGATCCCCACCAACGGATCAATCCCGAAGGCGCTGGTGTGCGCCCCGCGCAGACCGACTTCTTCTTGCACGGTAGCGACGATGTGAATTTCGGCTTTGGGGTTGAGCTTGGCCAGCAGTCGTCCAGCTTCTAAGACCGTAAAAGCGCCCGCTTTGTCGTCGAAGCCGCGCGAGACGACCAGCCCGTTGCGCAACTCCGCGAAGCCGTAATCAACTACGACGGGATCGCCGATGCGAACTAGTTTCTCGGCTTCGGCTCTGTCTTTGGCTCCAATGTCTATCCAAAGTTCGTCGGTCTTGGTGACTTTGGTGCGCTCTTCTTCTTTGAGCAAGTGAATCGGCTTCTTGCCGATGACGCCCAAGACGCGGCCCGTCGCGGTGCGAATCCAGACACGCTGCCCCTGAGCGATCTGAGGGTCCCAGCCGCCGATCTGCCCAAAGTAGAGAAAGCCCTGATCGTCAATATGAGTGATCATAAAGCCGATCTCGTCCATGTGCCCGGCGAGCATCACTCTGGGCTTGCCGCCCTTGTGAACAACAGCGATGACGTTGCCTTGGGTGTCGGTGCGCACCTCATCGGCGAAGGTTTTGGCTTCGGCGGCCCAGACGTGGGCGGCTTCGTCTTCATAGCCCGAGGGACTGATCGTTGCGAGCAGACGCTTGAGAAATTCCAGAGAGCGCGTCTCCATAGTGTGCGATAGACCTCCTAAGATACTCTCAGAATAGTGTTATTATAGCGGGGGACTAGAGTCCCTGCACAGAGATCGTCGCGTGGGAGAGTTGGTCAAGGTAATCTTGAACACTGTTTCGTTTCGGCTCTAAAGAGTATTATAATAATACCGTACAAGTCGGATGCCACCCTGAGCGCCAGCGAAGGGTCTCAGCCGCGCTCAGAAGGACAACTTCGCGCGAAGAAGGGGAATTGTTAAAGATGCGCGTCCTGCGTTGGCACGCGATCTTGGTGTTGTTAGCTATCTTAGGGGCTATCGGGGGGCTTTCGTTTTCGCAAGCGGCCCCCACCCCGCCCGCCCTGAGCCTCTCCCCCAGCGTCGATCCCAGCACGATCTTCGTGAAGAACTCCCAAGCCCAGCCCCAGATTGCTAACGTGCAGCTCCAGCTCCGCGCTGATCTCTTCACCACCCAGCCCATGGACGCGATCATCGGCATAGATCGCTCGCTGCCCTTGAGCGACGTGCAGCGCTTTGTAGGAGATCTCATTCCGATCTTCGGCGGTCAAGATCGCTTGGGAGTCGTCTCGCTCGCCCCCCCCACGCTCGACGTATCGTTGACCTCGGATTTCGATCTGGTGCGCCATCGCATCTCGGAGTTAATGCCCTCGGGAGCTACGGGCTTAGCGGAAGCCCTCCAGTTAGGGACGCGCGAGCTAGAGACCAACGGGCGAGCTGAAGCGCGCAAATTGCAGATTTGGCTGATCGGGCGCGCCGGCACCGATCGCGCCGACCTCGGCTCGGTCTTGCAGCAAGCCCAACGCGCCAAGGCCCGCCAAGTGATCGTCTATGTGATCGCGGCTACCTCTACAGCCGCGGGTTCGGCCACGCTCTTGCAGCTGGCTCGCACCACCGACGGACTCTTTCTCAGAGGGCTGAGCGCCGAGACCATCGCTACGATCAAGAGCCGCGAGCGCATCGAGCTGGTCGCCCGCGAGATCGCCATCAGATTAGAGCTGACCCCACAAGTCACGTTCGAGCAGGCCTCGGGCAATCCCCAGATCGAAGATACCCCCGAAGGCACCAAAATTCTCAGATGGGCGCTCGACCGACTCGGCCCCGAAGAGACTTATACAGTGACCGTCGGCGTCAGCAGCCCTCAGAAGGGCAATTGGACGATCAATCGCGTCAGCAGTTCGGTCGAATATACAAATATCTTGGGGCAGCGAGTGCGCCTGCCCATCCCCCCTCTGGCGCTCACCGTCACGAATGCTCAACCCTTCGCTAAGTTTGAGTTCAACCCGGAACAATTGACCGTCCCCGACCGCGAGCGCTGGCAGCCCGTCGTCGGAGAGACCATCGTCTTCAGGAATCAATCGTCCGATCCCGACGGCTTTATCGCCAGCTACGCGTGGGACTTCGGCGATGGGACGACCAGCAGCGAGCAGAACCCCACCAAGCGCTACGACAAACCCGGCACTTACCCCGTGCGCCTGACCGTGACCGACGACAGCGGCGCGACCGCCAGCGCCGAAGCTACTATTAATGTTGTCAATGTCGTCACGGTGACGCGCGACCTGCCCACGTTTGAGGGGAAATTCCCGCGCGATCTCTTCGTGCGCGTCTTTCTGGAGATTCGCACGACCCGCGATCTGCTGGGTCTTGGGATTCAAGAGAAGTGGCCCGAAGGACTCGTGACGGGCCTCCCGGCGGACATCACCCGTAAAGTATTAGGCGAATCTCATGGGGGTAACTTCAAGGCCGCGCTCAACACGCCCGTCTTGGAGTGGATCTTCCCCGAACGGCTCCCCGCCGGCACGGTCAAGAAGATCGTCTATGAGTTCAAGCTCTCAGACAAGATGGAGCCGAAGCTCTACGCATTAGAAGGGATGGCCATCAGCCGATTGCCCGATGTCGCGATTCCCACCGAAGGGGTCAAAGAGTTTGAGCTGGTCGAGGGGCTGCCTATTCGCGTCATTGTGGCGCATTATGTCGGAGCGCCCGATC
>JANWXV010000110.1 GCA_025057405.1 Candidatus Bipolaricaulota bacterium
CGCCTGGACCATTCGCCTTCGCCGGCCGTCGGGCCGGCGAAGATGTACAGTCCAGACGAAGCCCGGGGCGGCCCTCTGCTCCCCTTCGCCCTGCTATTTTAGCAAAATTTCGCAAAAATTCAGCCCCAATGTAATTATCGTCATAGTCTGCTGTCCCGTTCTCTTCTAACATCGGACCGTCAGGCAACGAAAAACGAGGAGGCACAAGACTCTTATGGCCGAGGCAGAAGCCCGTTTGGTAGGAACTATCGAAGAATGGCAAGACCTAGGAGACGGTCAGAACTCGCTCTCATATATCCATCGCGCGGCTGAGCTGTTAGCGAATGACTTGGTGCAGCTGTTGGCGCACAATCGCGAGCTGCGCTCGCGCCTGCAGGCGGAGGGGAACAGACTCAGTCTCTCGCTGATTATCAAATTGGATGAACCGCGTCGAACCAATAAAACACGGGAATTTGTGCCCAGCGCGAATTAACGTCCTCTCGCGTAGCCGCAGCGCGGGCAACTGCGATAGCTGACAGCGCTGCGCGTTCCGTAGCTGCGGTAGGTGCGCATCCGCGTGCCGCAGCGCGGGCAGAGCGTCTGGAAGAAAGCGCGCGCTCCCACGAAGACGATCACCAAGAGCAAGGCTCCCAGAGCGATCCAGAGCCAAGTGAAGTCGAAATCCAAGCGTGGCGCTGGAGGCGGTTGCCCGTAGCTGCCGTCGAGCATGGCGTGCAGCGCGGCGACGGACTCTTCGATTGCCGTCTGCACGCGCCGGCGTTCTAGATGAGCTTGAAGCCCCTGACGGAGACGCTCTAAGTGCTCTGGGCGCAGAGAGGGACGCAGAGACTCTCCCAACTTCAGCTCGAAGACCCAGCGCTCCGGCTGTTCTTTCGTGAAGAGCAGCAGCGCCGTGCGCTCTCCCAGCTTCCAGAACTCCCAGATGCTCTGCGCGAAGCGTTGGGAGTCGTCATAGGGGTCGTAGATCGTGGCCAGGATGACGATCTGAACATTAAAGTTCTTTTTGATCTCGTCCAGCTGCGCTTGCAGGGCCGCGCGTGCCGGCCCGATCACGGCGGCATAATCGTTGATCGCGCCCATCTGACGCGGGAGCACGATCTCTTCTTCGGGTTGAGCTGTTGCCCCTAGGATCGTCAAGATGCTGAAGAGTCCGGCCCACGCAAGCGCGCGCATAGCTTTTACTTCATATACAGCAGACGAGAGCAGTTCTCACAAGTGACGATCTCGGTTCCTTCGCGCAGCCGTTCGAGGGCGATCTCGCTGATGCGCAGATGACACCCCGAACAGATACTGCTCTGCACCAACGCGATGGGATTGGCGTGGCGCTGGCGCAGGTGCTCGTACTGTTGTAAGAGCCGGGGGTCAACCTGAGCTACGCTGGCAGCCCGGCGCTCTTGGACGGCCACGAGCGCCTTCTGCTGGGCTGAGATCTCCTCGTCAATTTGGGCCAGTTCTTCTTCGATCTTCTTTTTCCATTTGAGAAAGGCTTCTTCGGCCGCACGAAGCTTGGGTTCTTCTTCTTCGACTTGGGTGATGAGCGCGAGGGCTGCGTCCGAAAGCTCGTCTATCCGTTGGCGGTTCTGTTCGATGCGGCGGCGCAGGGCCTCCATCTCTTTGTAGCTGGCCAGACCCGATTTGAGCTTCTGTTCGTCTTGGCGGACTTGGGTGTCTAGGTCGTCCACTTCGGCGCTGCGCTCGCGGCTGCGGCGCTTCAGCTCTTCAAATTTTTTCTTTTGCGCGGCGAAGTCGGCGTCTTCGCGGGCGAAGGCCTGTTGCAAAGACGCGCGGCGTTTCTGCAACGCCGCGATCTTCTCGGCGATCTCGCGCGCTTCTAAATCGTGCTGTTGCACCAGCAGCAGTCGCTCCAGTTCTTGCAGCATTCTGGATAGTATTCTACTGAGGGCGGGGAGAGCGGGCAAGCTTGACAGGGAGAGCCGGCTCTGTTAAGATTTTATGAAGTTGGGCCCGTAGCTCAGTTGGGAGAGCGCTTGAATGGCATTCAAGAGGTCAGGGGTTCAAGTCCCCTCGGGTCCACTTGCTTGTTCTCTTTGGGACGTGCCTTAGCCGACTTGCCTTCCCTATTTCCCAGATGCTATCATAGATCAGGTGAGCGACAGCAATCAGAGCACGGAGGGAGAGTATCCAAGTGCCAGCCTATGATGTGATCATTGTAGGGGGAGGGCCGGCGGGGCTTACCGCGGCCATCTACACGGGGCGCGCTAAACTGAAGACGCTGCTGTTAGATAAGAAGCCCCCCGGGGGCCAACTCAACGACACGACCGAAGTCGAAAACTTCCCCGGCTTTGATGAACCCATCTTAGGCCCAGAGCTGATGCAACGCATGGTGCGCCAAGCCGAGCGCTTCGGCACCGAGATCAAAATAGAAGAGGCCCAAGATTTAATCGTCAGTGGCGTGAAGAGAATCGTCACGACCGAGACGGCTAGCTACGAAGCCCCGGTGGTGATCATCTCCACGGGCGCTGAGCCTGTCAAGCTCCCAGCCAAGAACGCTGACAGATTATTAGGCTACGGCGTCTCGTACTGTGCGACGTGCGACGGCTACTTCTTTCGCGATAAGAATTTAATCGTTGTTGGCGCGGGCGACGCCGGCTTCACCGAGGCGCTCTTTCTCACCAAGTTCGCCCACGAAGTCCGCATGGTCGTCCGACACCCCCAAGACGACCCCAAAGCGATCCGTGCCAAAGACCAAATCTTGGTTGAGAAGACCAAGGCGCATCCCAAGTTCAGATTTATTTGGAACGCCGTGGTCGAAGAAGTTTTGGGCGACAAGCGCGTAGAAGGGGTCGTGCTGAGGGACTTGGCGACGGGGAAGCTCTGGGAGATGCGCGATGTGCAGGGGATCTTTGTCAGCATTGGGCATCGCCCCAACACGGCGTTTCTCAAGGGCAAGCTCGCGATGGACGAGAAGGGCTATCTAATCACAGATGAGCGGACGCGCACGCGGATTCCGGGGGTCTTCGCGGTGGGCGACGTGCGCAAGTTTTCGGGAGAGTACGCGCAAGCTGTCATTGCCGCGGCTGATGGCTGCATCGCGGCGCTGGAAGCAGAACAGTATCTGGAAGATGGGCGATGGATAGAGTAAGGAGGGGTCATGAGCACACTCGTCCGCACGCAGACGATCGTTGAGATGGTGGAACGAAATCTCTCGCAGTTAGGAGCAAAAGTCGCGTTGAAGATCCCCAAACAAGATGGCTCCTACGATCAGATCAGCTATGCTG
>JANWXV010000111.1 GCA_025057405.1 Candidatus Bipolaricaulota bacterium
ACGACGTGGGCCAATCCGGGGGAACGGGATGGCGCGGGCGCGGGCTGCTCCGCACGCTTTCTATATCGGGGATAGACTCATAATGCGCGTTGAAATGGCACGCCTCGCAGAAGCCCGACGCTTCTATACTGGGCAGCTCGGCGCTCTGATGGCAGTTAAAACAGAGCGTGCTGTCGGCAGCGGGATTGATCTTGGAGTGCTTGGGCGGGAGCAGCGACTGGGCCAACGCGATGACGACCACAACAGAGAGAATCGCTAAGCTTGTGACGACTGTGATCGTCTTGCGCGTGAGCATCAGTTCCTCTCTTTTTCCCTCCCCCCTCTCCCTTGCTCATCTCCCAAGGGAGAGGGAGGGGGGAAGGGTCGTCTGTTGAGCGCTATTGTCCCACTTTGTGACAGTTATAGCAGAACTCTGCTCTGGCTCCGTCCGGCGCTTTGATGTGCGTTGGGCTCATGCCGATGCTGTGACACGCTTCACAAGTCTGGCCGGATTTCTCGGTGCCCTTGTAGCCGCTGTCAGGCTGCGCGGGCGTCTGATGGCACGGCAGACAGAGGCTGCTGTTCGGTTGCGCTTGGCTGACCGGGTGCTTGGCTACTTTGCCCTTGTGGGGCGTCGTATGGCACGTCGCGCAGTCTTTGGTCGGCCAGTCCGCCGGGATGGGGTGTTTCGCCTTCGGCCCCAACCGCGAGATCGCTTGCCCCTTCAAGTGCTCAAAGTGCGTATTGAGATGACACGTCCCGCAGAAGGACATCACCGTGGGCGGCACGTCGGGCGTCACTTGATGGCACTGAAAGCAGATCGTAGCGCTGGAGGTCGGCGCGACTCTGACATGCCCTTTGGGCACCGGGGGTTGAGTCGCCACCGCGGCGATCCCAACAGTGACGATCACGCTCAACAAGATGACCGCTGTCAATCGAACGATTCTTCTGTTCATGCGTCACCTCCTCTTTGGTCTTTATTTAAACGCGACTGATCAACCAAAACAATGATTTGAAGCGCTTATAAACCTGATTTTCGTCAAGTCTGCTGACAACAGATTCCATTCGCAGATGAAGCAGATTTAGTAACGGAAATCTGCTATGCTACCCGAATCTGCTGGCAGCCCTCAAAGGCACACGCCGCTCCAAGCGCAGCACGAACGTCGGCTGCTCTTGGGCCTCCGGCGGGAAGATCGGCAAGTAACGCACAGCCAGCGTGTAGAGCCACAAGCCCCAAGCGACGATCCCCGCGGTGATCGCGAACTCGACCCAGTTGGGGAAGTACGCTACGCCCTCGGGCACGATCTTCGCTAGGACGACCGCGTTATATCTATATAAGACGACCCCAGAGGCCACCAAGAGTCCGGTGACCAACAGCCCTGCGGGGCTGCGACGGATGACAGAGAATGAGAGCAAGATCAACGGGAGAAAGATCATCAGAGCCAGCTCCGCCCAAAGAAAGAGACTGCGCTCGCCGAAGAGCGCCGGCCCTGCTCCCCGCAGAAGGAGATCGCCCAAGCGCACGGCTCCATAGAGCACCAAGAGATACGCGCCCGCCCGTCCTAAGCCTTGCACAATATCGCGCTCTAGGCCACGCCCCAGCGCCCACGAGCTTAAGATAGACTCGACCGCGACGACAAAGGGCGCAACGGCAATTGCAGAGAGCAAGAAGAGCAGGGGCAGCAGCGGGGAATACCACAGGGGATGGACGTGATCGGGAGCAATGAGCAACAGCCCCCCTAATGATGACTGATGGAGCGTAGATAAGATAACCCCGGCGATCACCAAGGGCACCGTCAGCGAGTGCAAGAAGCTCGCCAGACGGCTCCCCCCCAAGCGCTCCAAGAGCGTCGGAGCGAACTCTAATATCAACACGGTCGTGTAGAGCATGACGCACCACGCGACCTCGAACATCACCGAGTTGGGCTGCCAGGAGATCATCACGTGCCAAATACGATGGGGTTGCCCCAGATCGAAGAGAATGCCGATGATCGCCGAGAGATAGCCAATCAGCCCCGTGAGGATCGCCGGGCGCACGACCGATCTATATGTTTCGATTCTGAGCAAATGGACCGTGAGCGCCATGCAGAAAGCGCCCGCGGCCAGCGCTACGCCCCCCATCACGTCCACCGCGATCCACAGCCCCCAAGGATAAGTATCGCTGAGGTTGGTCACCCCTAACCCATAGCGAAATCGCAGATAAGTTGCGTACGCTCCAATGATCATGATGGCCCAGAGAAAGACCATCCAAGCCCCATAACGCCAAGAGGTCTGATAGGTATTCATATAGTCTCCCAGACCCTCACCCCTTCCCTCTCCCTCTTAGGGAGAGGGTATCTTTCAGTCAAACTCAAGAGTCATGCCCTTACTCTTCTTTTGGCTCTTCTCCCGATTTCTGACGTTGCCGTACCCAATAGAGTCCGCTGAGGCCCAGCGCCAGCGCCCCCACCACCCACGGGACTTTATGCAGCATCGCGGCCGTCAGCTCCGGCAACGGCTCCTCTCGCTGGCATTGCAGGCCCAGCTCAGCAAAGGGCACGTCCGAGAGATAGAGCACCGAGGTTCCGCCCAGCTCATGCTCCCCGAAGAGATAGAGCTTCTCTTGCGCGAGCCGCTCTTTGGCAGATTTCAATAGCTCAGCACGCAGCCCAAACTGCAACGCCCCCGTAGGGCAGGCGCTCGCACAGGCTGGCGAATCGCCCCGCGCGATGCGATCCGCGCACATCTGACACTTCTGGATATACGGGAAGTTCTCTTCCCAATTCAGACGTGGGATCCCCAGGGGGCAAGCTACCATGCAATAGCGACAGCCGATGCAGCGCTCTTTGTGATAGATCACCGGTCCTTGGGGGGTCTTCTGTAGCGCTCCTACGGGGCAGGCCGAAGCACAAGCTGGGTTCAGACAGTGCATACAAGCACGTCGCAGACACCGTTCACGACCGTTCTCGGCGCGGAGGACGTCTACGTGAGCGCGCCCTTCTGGGAGCTGATTCTTCTCTTCACAGGCGCGCTTGCATAATCCGCACCCGATGCAGCGTGTCGCATCATAGAGCATCCCGACCGGCTGCTCCGTCGCCCGCCCTTCTAACAGACCCCCCATACTGCAAGCCCCAACGACGAGGCCCGCAAGAAAGCGACGACGTGAAATCATAGAGTCTCCTTTAAGCAGCGCTCAGCCTTGGCGCAGAGTGCACGTCGATCCAATAGCGCTGGCCGTCAATTTGGACCAACTCATGTCCCG
>JANWXV010000112.1 GCA_025057405.1 Candidatus Bipolaricaulota bacterium
TCCAAGAGAGCCAATACTCTAGTAGCCGAGCAGGAATTCGACGGCTCTAGTGGCTACTCGGATCGCATTCTCTTCGCTCATCTGAAGCTGATCAAGCGCGACAGATTCGCTGCGCGTGCGCCGCGCCGCTACCCCAGCGACACAGCCCGCTCGCAGCCCCAACGCGCTGCACACCACAAAGAGCGTCGCAGCCTCCATCTCGTAGTTCAAGACGTTGAGTCGTTGCCATTCGTCGAGCGAGCCTCGCAAGTGCCTGGGCACGTACCCGCTGAACGTGTCATAGCGCTCTTGGCCGGGATAGAACGTGTCGGAAGAACACGTGATCCCGACGTGATGGGGAATCTCCAGCGCTTGCGCAGCACGAAGAAGCGCCTGCACGATCTCGTAGTCGGCCACAGCGGGGTACTCGGGGGGCGCATAGTGCGTCGAAGCGCCCTCGAGGCGTACAGCCCCCGTTGTGATAACAACGTCGCCGATGTTAATAGAGGGCTGAATCGCTCCCGTCGTCCCGACGCGTATGAAAATTCTCACGCCAAGCTGCGCTAACTCTTCGACGGCAATCGCCGTCGAAGGCCCGCCAATTCCCGTGGACGTCGTGAGCACCGGCATCTGACCAATATAGCTGAGCCACGTGGTGTACTCGCGCTTGGAAGCGAGAAAGCGCGCACGTTCTAGCGGCGCTGTCTTGGCGATCTTCTCGACGCGGGCGGGATCGCCGGGCAGGAGCGCGATCTTCGCCCCTTCGATCTGATCGTCTGCCACGTGCAAGTGATAGACGCTCTTCATCTCTCTCTCACGACAATCGCTGACGCCAGCTCTCTATCGAGCGCGATCTGCGCATGCCCCAATTCTATCAGATAGCACGGAAATCTTCTCAATAGACGGACGCGCACGCCGGGCAGCAACCCCAGCGCTGTCAGCTTGTGCAAAGTTCTCTGATCGCGGGGACGCACGGAAATAATCTCTCTCTCCATTCCCGACTGCAGGGCTGCCAGCGTCCCGTCAAGCCTCTCATTGCGTCGTCGCCACCGCCGTAGTCGGCTGAGCCATGGGAGTTCCTGAGGAGCTTGATAGCCACAGTTGGGGCAGCAAATGAGATTGCACTTCGCTCCTAGAGGACAGCTCGCGCACGGGCGTCTAGCGTCGGCTTCAGCAAACTCAAACCCACAGAGCGCACACTTCATAGCTGCACTCCCAGCATCGTCAAGACAAGATGCACCAGCCAGCCCACGAAGAGCGCGTACGGGAAGATAAAGAGCGCCATCGCGATGGCCGTCTTCCAGCCGCGCTCTTTGGCTGTGATCATAAACTGGGCAATGCACGGCACAAAGAGCGTCAGCGTTACCGACGCGACGACGAGCGCGATCCCGCTCAGCGCGCCCGCGTTGTGCAGGTCATAGAGTCCAGCAGCGCCGTAGTCGCGTCTGAAGAAGCCGAACCAGAACGCAACGGCGGCTTCTGTGGGCAGGCCCATCGCTTGCACAAGGGGTTCCAACGCGCGCACGGCAAGCTCAAAGATCCCAACGATCTGTCCCACCCAGATGACGACGCTGGCGATCAGAAAGAACGGCAGAATCTCCTTCAAGTACCAATGGACGCGCGTGACGGTCTTCACGAGCACGTTGCTCGGCGAGGGCCAGCGCAACGGCGGGATCTCGATATAGAAGAGCGAACGCTCCCCCGGTAGCAGCCTCGCTGTGAGAAAACCGATCAGCAAGAAGTTGAGCGCGATGACCCCAGCCCAAATTCCTACAGCCAGTGAGTTCCCCGCAAGCAGCCCTAGAATAACGCCTAGCTGCGCCGAGCACGGAATCGCTAACGCTAGGAGCAGCGTCGCGATGAGCTTCTCGCGGCGTGTTTCTAATGTGCGCGTTACTAACGTGGCCATCGTGTCGCAGCCGAAGCCCAATACTATGGGAATGACAGCACGCCCGCTCAGCCCGATCACTTTAAAGAGCCTGTCAATGAGCACCGCAAGTCTGGGCAAATACCCAGAGTCTTCGATAAGGGCGAACGCCAGAAAGAACGTGGTGACGATGGGCAGAATAATAGCGATCGCGTAGCGCAGCCCCAGCGTGATGATCCCGTACTCGCCGATGAGCAGATCTTGGGCCCACGCCCAGGGCAATAGCCCCTGAACCAACTGAATGACCCAAGGGTTGATGTATTCTCCAAAGACGGTCTCTTCGAGAAAGCCAACGGCAGTCTGCGCGCCGAAGACCCCCACAAACTCATAAAGCCCCCAGAGCACGAGCGCAAGCACGATTCCCCCCGTGACGGGATTGAGGGTGAGCTGACTGAGACGCTCGCTCCAGGAGGGCGAGGGCGTCCGAGTATGGCGGAGCACTGCAGAAGCGATGGCGCGGGCGCGCCGATGGGTTTCTATAATCTCGTCGAGCGTCAAGGTGCGCGTGCGCTGAGGCTGTGGAGCCGTCTGAAGAGCACAAGCGATGGCGTCCTTCAGCTCTGCGATCCCGCGATCTTCGAGAGCGCTCGTCAGCACGACGGGAACTCCAAGCTGCGCTTCGAGGGCGTGACGGTCTATCTCTAGCCCTAATCGCTGCGCTTCGTCTATCATATTGAGGACGAGCACGACCGGCCGGCCAAGCTTCAGCAATTGCAGCGTCAGCGCCAGCGAGCGCTCTACGTCTTTGGCATCCGCGACGTGAACGATCACGGCGACGTCGTCGCGCAATAAAATCTCTTTGGTGATCTCTTCTTCTTCGGTGATGGGCAACAGCGAGTGCAGGCCCGGAGTGTCGAGCAATGCGTAAGACCTAACTTCTCTGTCTCCTTCTCTCTCTTTAGGGTAGGGAGTAGAGGAGAGATCTAACTTCCCGCGTGCGATCTCGACCGTCGTCCCCGGATAGTTCGAGACGGTCGCATACGCGCCCGTGAGACGATAGAAGAGCAGGCTCTTGCCGACGTTGGGCACACCGACGAGCACAATCGCTCCTACGGACGTTGCGCTCGGTGCCCTTCTCTCTGTGCTGTGACAGCTCGTCATACTCGCTTTCGCTCCCTGATTAAAAGGTCCCGAAGAGAGATAGACTCTAAAGCTTCTTGAATCTTTTGGTCTATGCATTCCCACATGCGCCGCGTGACGCACCTAGAAGTCAGCTCGCAGCTATGATCGGGAGCC
>JANWXV010000113.1 GCA_025057405.1 Candidatus Bipolaricaulota bacterium
AGCGTGTTGCTCGTCCCCGGCGCGCCGCCGAGGAGCGCGTAGCAGACTTGGAAGATTCTATTCCCGCTGCCCTCGACCGTCCCAGAGTTGGCGCCGAAGTCCACCATCACGGTGCCGGCGGGCAGGCTGTTGTGAGCGCCGTTGGGGCAGTTGGGGGAGTCGGAGGCGCGGATGACCGCTCGCGGATCGGGAGAACCCGTAAAGGCCGTCTTCTCGGTCTTCAGGATCCATTTGGTGTTGGCTTTTAGCTGGAGATTCCCCTTGGGGCTGCACCAGTAGTTGGGATTGGGGTTGGTGATCGTGCCGAAGTCGCAGTCGAGCGTCGCGCCGACGATGTTCAGCTCGATGTAGTTCGCTAAATTCCAAGTGGCGACACCCTGCGGGGGCTGAGCTTGACCGTGATTAAACGCAAGCGCACCCAGCATCAGGGCGAGGATTCCGACCGTTAGGCTGATCTTCTTGAGGGTTTTCATTGTTTGATCTCTCCTTTGATTTCTGTGTTTCTGGCTTCAGGATAGAAGAAGCGTCATTCCGAAGCGATAGCAGCTCGATGGAGACGTTCTGCAAAGAAGATGAAAATTGGATGGAAAGGGGAAGAGGGCTTCCGATGGCTGTCAACCGGAGGCCAATTTATACCCAAACCCGCGCACCGTCACGATATATTTGGGGTTGTCAGGGTCTTCTTCGAGCTTCTCGCGCAAGAGATAGATATATTTGGTGACATCGCTGGAGGTGGTCAACGGTTTGTGCTGCCAGACCTCGGCGATGATCTCTTGGTGGGAGAAGACGCGCCCCGGCTCAGAAGCCAAGAGCTTGAGCAGTTCGTATTCTTTAGGGGAGAGGGAGACAGAACGGTTGAGCACGCGGACTTGCTTGAGGTTGTCGTCAATCTCTAGGTCTCCGACTTTAAGAACGCTTGGGCGGCTAGGGGTTTTATACCGACGCAGCACCGCAGCGATGCGCGCTTCTAATTCCGCGAGATCGAAGGGTTTGGCGATGTAGTCATCGGCGCCGGAGAGCAGCCCTTTGGCCGCGTCGGTAGGGGTATCTCTTCCGGTGAGCATCAGCACGGGGATTTGGGACTCTTCACGGATGCGCTGCAAGACCGTCCAACCGTCCATGCCGGGGAGCATCACGTCTAGGATCACCAGATCGGGGGACTCTTTTTTGAAGAGTTCGAGGGCTTCTAGCCCGTTAGCGGCCGTCACGACCGTGCGTCCCTTGGTCTCTAAGAAACGCTTTAATAAATGAGCAATATCGGCTTCGTCATCTACGACTAAGATTTTCATACCCACTCCCGATACTTTAAAAAATTATAGCATGAGTCAAGAGAGCTGGGCAAGCGCATCTGTCCTTAGAGTAGAGGGCCTCTTGACTCGGATGGGGCCTCTGTGCTATATTGTGAGCTACATCACAAACTCTCTCGCTCCAAAGGAGGGGCTACTATGAAGCGACGGCAGTTTTTGCGTGGTCTTGGTCTGGGTGCGGTCGTTGGAGGGGCGCTGCCCGCAGCGGTGGCCAAGGCGCAGCCTACCCAGTTCCGGTGGCGCATGGTGACGAGCTGGCCTCCGGGGTTTCCCATCTTGCAGGAGGGGGCAGAGCGCTTCGCCAGACGTATAGACGAAGTGAGCCAAGGGCGGCTCAAGATCGAAGTCTTTGCTGGGGGCGTCTTGGTGCCGGCCTTGGGCGGGTTTGACGCCATCCGTCAAGGGACGGTCGAGGCCGGCAGCAGCGCGTCGTATTATTGGGCCGGGCAAGTCCCTGCCGCCCAGTTCTTCACCGCGGTGCCCTATGGCCTGACGGTCGAAGATATGCAGGCGTGGCTCTATGGGGCTGGGGGATTAGAGCTGTGGAACGAAGTCTATGCGAAGGTCGGACTCTACGCGCTGCCCATGCTCAACACGGGGGTGCAGATGGGCGGCTGGTTCCGAAAAGAGCTTCGGACTGTAGAAGATTTGAGGGGGTTGAAGATGCGCATCCCCGGCTTGGGGGGCAAGGTGATGGCCAAGCTGGGCGTGGCCGTGACGCTCCTGCCCGGCGCGGAGATCGTCCCGGCGCTGGAGCGCGGCACGATTGACGCGGCCGAGTGGGTCGGCCCCGCGCACGACTTGGTCTTGGGCTTCCCGAAAGTGGCCAAGTTCTATTACTATCCCGGTTGGCACGAGCCGGGCGCTCAGGCCGAATTGATGCTCAGCAAGCGCGCGTGGGACGCGTTGCCCAAGGAGCTTCAAGGGATGGTGCACGCCGTCGCCAACGAGATCAATATCTGGTCCTATGCGGAGTTTGAGCGGCGCAACGCGGCCGCGCTGGCTCAGATTAAGAAAGACTTCCCCGATGTGAGGGTCTTGCCCTTCCCCGATGCATTACTCAGAGAGTTCCGTCGGCAGACCGATGTTGTCTTAGGCGAGGAAGCAGCTGCCGATAGAACCGGCGACTTCCGGCGCGTTTACGACGCCTATCTGAAGTTCCGCAGCGAACAAAAAGACTGGGTCGAGATCGCGCAGCGGGCCTACTTCAGGGCCGAAGAGCTGAGATAACGTGCGCTGGTTCGTCCGGAGCGTAGAGTTTTTGAGCGAATGGAGCGGGCGAGCCGTCTGCTGGCTCGCCCTGCTCTTGGTCTTGGTCACGGCGTACGAGACGGGTCAACGCTATCTTCTTCGGCAGGCTTCTACCGCGCTGCAAGAGCTGACGTGGCATCTCTACTCGGTGCTCTTTCTGTTGGGGCTAGCCTACACGCTCAAGCACGACGGCCACGTCCGCGTAGATATCTTCTATGATCGCATGTCCCCGCGAGCGCGAGCGCTCGTCAATCTCTTCAGCATGGTCTTTCTGTTAATCCCCTTCTGTCTGTTGATGATCTGGCTCTCGTGGGACTGGGTGGTGCGGGCGTATGAGATCGGCGAGCGATCGGGCGATCCTGGGGGGCTGCCCGCGCGCTGGCTGCTCAAAGCGATGATCCCCGTGGGCTTTGGACTCCTGCTGCTTCAGGGGCTGGGGGAGGTCGTCAAGAATCTACGAGCGCTACGGGGGAGCTGACAACGGATTTCGGTAGCAGATGAAGTAGATTATTTTGAGAAATTTGCTTCATCTGCTACCGAAATCTGCTGTCAGTTAGG
>JANWXV010000114.1 GCA_025057405.1 Candidatus Bipolaricaulota bacterium
CCTCTCCCTTGCAGGGAGAGGGACGGGGTGAGGGTGGGGAAGGGCCGGGGGAGAGGTTCGTTAATTACTTCGTTGGGCCACTGGCGCGCTACAATCTCAACTTCGACAGACTGCCGCGCTCGGTGCAAAAAGCCGCCAAGGAAGCGGGGTTAGGTTCTGTGTGCAAGAACCCGTTCCAGAGCATTATCGTTCGCGCTGTGGAGACGCTCTATGCGTGCGAAGAAGCGCTCAGAATCATCAACGAGTACGAGATGCCGGAGAAGCCCTTTGTAGAAGTGCACCCGAGGGCCGGAGTCGGCTGCGGTTGCACCGAAGCGCCGCGCGGCATTCTCTATCACCGTTATCGCCTTGACGATCAGGGCACAATCTTAGAGGCTAAGATCGTCCCGCCCACGTCGCAGAATCAGAAGACCATCGAGAGCGACCTGTGGCACTTCGTCCCAAAGAATATCAATCTTTCTAAAGAACAGTTGACGTGGAAGTGCGAACAAGCGATTCGCAACTACGATCCGTGCATCTCGTGCGCGACGCACTTTCTCAAGCTTGAGATCGAGCGCGAGTAAAAGAGTGTGACGAAGATCAGTCAAGACGCTGATCTTCCTCAGCGTCTTTTTTGCTATGGGGGGCTAGAGTAAGAGTAGCTTTGAAAGGAGGGAGCACGATGACGCGCCGGTGGAGCGAGGAAGAGATTTTAGATGAAGCGGCGTGCGTGATGACCGAGTGCGGCGAGCAAGCCACCCGCTGCATGATGTTGCAGATTGTGCTCGACGAGCTGATCGAGCGGGTGGGGCCGTGGAAGCTGGCCCACTTTGTCGCAACGAGCAAAAACCAAGCCGCAGCTACAGCGTTGGGGAAGTATCTGGAGCAGAACTGGCCAGACTATGCTCATAAAGTAACCGAGATGCTCGAAGCGGCTTCGTGGCAGAAGGGGGAAGAAGAGCTAGAGCGCGAGTTCGGCGGAGACTAATCTATACGCTACAATAGGAGCACCATGAAAGCGATGGTGCTCAAGCAGCTCGCGCGACTCGAAGAGAACTCAACTCCCTTAGAGTTAGAGACGCTGCCAGATCGCGTCCCCAGAGAGCGCGAGATCTTAATAAAAATCTCAGCGTGCGGCATCTGTCACACCGAGCTGGACGAGATCGAAGGGCGCACGACCCCGTCACGGTTCCCCATCATTTTAGGGCACCAAGTCGTCGGGCGCGTCGTGGCGCTTGGCCCTGGGGTGCGCGCTTTCAAAGTGGGCGACCGCGTCGGCGTCGCGTGGATCTTCTCGGCGTGCGGGCGCTGTAAGTTCTGTCTTCGGGGCGAAGAGAATCTCTGTTATGATTTTAGAGCGACTGGGCGCGATGCTCATGGCGGCTACGCTGAATACATGACCGTCTCCGAAGAGTTTGCGTATCCCATCTCAGAAGTCTTCTCAGACGTCGAAGCTGCGCCGTTGCTCTGCGCCGGAGCCATCGGGTATCGTTCATTGAGATTGACCAATCTCCAAGACGGGCAGAACTTGGGGCTGACGGGCTTTGGCGCGTCGGCGCACCTAGTGTTGCAGCTTGTGCGCACTCTCTATCCCAACACGAAGATCTTCGTCTTTGCCCGTAGCGAGACGGAGCGCGCATTTGCAAGACAACTCGGCGCTCTCTGGGCCGGCGACATCGGCGAAGAGTCTCCAGAAAAACTCGATGCGATCATTGACACGACGCCGGTCTGGCGTCCCGTCGTCGAGTCGTTAAAGAACTTAGAGCGCGGCGGACGGATCGTCATCAACGCGATCCGCAAAGAAGATACAGACAAAAGTACGCTGGCGCAGCTCGATTACGAAATGCATCTCTGGCTCGAGAAGGAGATCAAGAGCGTAGCGAATGTCACCCGACGCGATGTGCGCGAATTTTTAGAACTCGCTGCCAAGATCCCTATCAAGCCCGAAGTGCAAATCTATAAGCTCGAAGAAGCGAACCAAGCGCTGCTCGATTTGAAGGCGCGCAAGATTCGCGGGGCCAAGGTCTTGACGATAGAATAGAAGAGCGATGATCAATCAGAAAACGTGCTATCCCAGCTATCTGGCGCTCTACGAGAGCGGGGAACTCCACCGTCGGGTGGAGGAGGCGCGCCGGCGCTTAGGGGCGTGCACCCTCTGCCCGCGCGTCTGTCGCGCCAATAGACTCCAGAACGAGATCGGCCAGTGCAACGTGGGGCGCTGGGCTTTAGTCTCTTCATTTGGCCCACACTTCGGCGAAGAGCGAGTCTTGCGGGGCCGGCATGGATCGGGCACGGTCTTCTTCGCCGGATGTAATCTGCGCTGTCAGTATTGTCAGAATTATGAGATCAGCCAGCTCTTAGACGGCTCAGCTGCAAGCGCCGAACGCTTAGCTGAGATCTTTCTCGAAGTCCAAGAGATGGGCTGTCACAATCTTAATCTCGTCACGCCCACGCACGTCATCGCCCAGATTTTAGAAGCGTTAGAACTTGCGATCTCTCAGGGTTTTTGGCTGCCCATCGTCTATAACACATCGGGATATGATTCGGTCGCGGCGCTCAAGCTGTTGGACGGCGTCGTAGATATCTATATGCCAGACTTCAAATACAGCGATTCGCAGATCGCCAACAAGTATTCGGGGATTGAGCACTATGGGGAGGTTGCCCGCGCGGCGTTTAAAGAGATGCATCGCCAAGTGGGCGATCTTCTCGTCGAGAACGGGCTAGCCAAGCGCGGGCTGCTCATTCGGCACCTGGTGCTTCCCAATGGGCTAGCAGGCTCACGAGAAGTTTTGAGATTTATCGCGGAAGAGCTGTCGCGCGACTCGTGGGTCAACATCATGGCGCAGTATCATCCCGCGTACAAAGCATCCGAGTACCCGGAGCTGTCGCGACGGATCACCTCCAAAGAGTATTGGGAGGTCGTCGAGTATGCGCGCTCGCTGGGGCTGCACCGTGGGATTCCCTTGGAGTATGCGGACTGATAGCTTGAGTGATGCAAAGTGCGCCTCTGTCTCATCCCGTTGAAGATCACCCCCAGAGACGTCGCTGCAAATCTTGCAGAGCTTGAGAGGCGTCTGCGCGAAGTCGCGCCTTATCGTCCCGATCTCG
>JANWXV010000115.1 GCA_025057405.1 Candidatus Bipolaricaulota bacterium
GAATCTCAGCGCCGGCGGGAGCGAGCGCTCCCAGAGCGTGCACACCGCGCTCGATCTGATCACTCACGAGGGCTTGCTCTTGGTCACGGCGGCGGGCAACTACGGCAGAGACGTAGATCGCGAGCCGTTCTACCCGTGCAGCTACCCTCACGAGACCCTCATCTGCGTAGCGGCCTCGAACAATCGCGACGAACTGGCCAATTGGTCGAGCTGGGGCGTGCACACCGTAGATTTAACGGCCCCCGGCGAAGACATCTTTGGGCTGCTCATCGAAAAACCCGATAATTTTCTAAAACTTCCGCGCACGCGGGCCATCCCCGAACTCTCGTCCTGGGTCGCCGTTGCCAGCGGGACTTCGTACGCGACGGCGCACGTCACGGGCTTGAGCGCTCTGCTATGGGCGCTCTGTCCGGCCAAGACCGCCCGCGAGATCCGCCAGATTCTCCTAGAATCTGTGGAAAAGCGCTCTGCATTTGCGGGCAAGGTCGCCAGCGGCGGGCGGCTGCGCTGGCCCGAACGCCGCCCGTGTTAGAACCTGCCTCTTTTGAGCCATAAAGATAGTAGGAGCGTACGACAGTACGCCCTCAAGGGAGGCGTTATGAGGCTGCAATCTACCGAGCGCTGGACCGAGGACCTCAAAGCAGAATTCATCCGCACGTATGATCGTCGGATCGGGCAGTGGGTGCTCCATCTCTTGGCCCAGTACGGGATGATCTCCAGCGCCAAGGAGCTGAGCGCCCTGCGCGCGCACGTCGAGGCGCGCCTGCGCGGCGCAGCTTCCGATAGCTTCAGCCCGCTTGTAGATATCATAAGCGACGTTTATGTTCAGACGTACCAAGCGGTCTTCCGCGAGCGCACGCGAGAAAAATTAGCCCCGCCCGACGGCGAGCGCTATCTCTTCGGGATCGTGCGCCACCAGTTCTTCGCGGCTTTGGGGAAAGACGAACTCTCCGAAAAAGAACTCTTAGATCGCGTGGTGCAGAGCAAACGGCCCCAGACGCGCGAGAGCCATCTGCGCGAGGCCAAGGCGCGCCTGTGGGAGCGCGTTCGAGATGCCTTGCTCTGCCTGCCCGTGCTAGAAGCCGAGAACGCACAGCTGCTCTACGAACAGATAGACCGCCATATTGACGCGATTACGCACTATTTCTTCGAGCGCTTCTTGGTCGAGCGCTATGGGAGCGCGCACGGCGCGCTCGATCGTCTGCTCGAAGAGTTTCGGCGCGCGTACTATCGTGCTGAGGGCATACCGGAAGAGATCTTGCGCTATCGGGCGCAGGTCCCGCGCCGCCCGCACGTGAGACTGATCAGCGAGCACGAGCACGAATTTGCAAGCCCCGAAGGAGTTGACTCATAATGAGAGACTATGGACGAGTGGGCGCACGAGGTGCGCTTAAGTATCTGGACGGCGCTCTTGGACGGTTCAGTACCCAGCGCCGAAGATTTAGAGCACTTACATCGGCTCTGGGCTGCGCGGGAGCGCTTGAGCGAGCCGAGCCGGTTGGCGCTGCGAATCTGTCTGGCGTGTGTGCAGCTGGCCCAAGACGGCATGGCTGGGCTGCGCGAGGAGTTGCGAATCTTCTTGGCGTACTATCTGAGCCGCGACGGCAGCGCGCCCATTATGCATCTGCCCGAACCGCGCTCGGCGCACGAGCTGACGCTCGAATGGCTGCGCGGGCGCGAGCTGAGCTGGGAAGAGGTCTTCAGGCTCTTTGGGCGCACGGCCAATCCCGACCGAATCCGCAAGCTGCTGCACGAGCGACTCGAACGGCTCGGAGGATGATCACTTATGACGCGCGATCTCTTTGAACAGAGTTTGCACGGAGAGCTGCGCGAGCGTCGCTTTCGCAGCCATCCGTCGTTTGCGAAGCTCTTGAGCTATGCGCAGCACGAGCTAGAAGCGCTGGAGCGTCGTCGGGTGAGCGCGCATCTGGTGGGGTGTCGGCGCTGCCAAGAAGAGTTTGTGACGATTCAGTCTGAGCTTAGGGTGCTTGAGCGGGCGTTGCCCAAGCTCCGGCCCGTGTCGGCTCTGAGCATGGGGGTAGTGGAGCGTCTGCGGGCGCTGGGGAACTCTCTCGGCGAGCGTCTCTGGGGGCGGCCTGCGGTGTACGCGCACGTTGCGGCCTATGCGACGGCGGCTGTTGTGTTGGTCTGGCTCAACCTCTCTCAGCTTGGTATTCCCTCTGAGCCGGGGGTGCAAGGAGGGGGCGGGGTTTGGTGGGTGCAGTGGCCGCTGATAGTGTGGGGACTGCTCGTGCTGGGGCATGGCTACCGGGTCTGGCGACGTCGTTGAAACTCGTTACTGATACGATTGATCGCGAAGTCGGTTCAGACGATCAAGGAACTCTGGCGTGGAGAGAATCTCTATACGTTTGTAACGACGCAAGTCCAAGAGATCGTGATCTTTGGTAACAAGATACTGCGCGCGAGCGGCTAGCGCACAAGCCAACACTATGTTGTCCTTGGGATCACGCTTTGATGATCGTCAGCTGCTGATGCCGTCCAGAGGGCGTACTCGCTCTGGCTGCGTTGGAGCGCCTGGGCATTGACTCCACCGCGCCGCAGAAAGGCCGCGACCAAGATGCTGGAATCAAGCACGGCTCTGGGCTGTCGCATCAGCGTTAGCACGGCGCATCGCGCGGATGGCCTCCAGCACGTCGCGCTCGATCTCCTCTTCGGGAATCCCTTTGTGGCGACGGCCCACGCGCTCCATGACGGCCTTCAGCTTCTGCCACGCTTGGTCCTTGTCCAGCAGCACCTTGGGTCTCAGGACAATCGCATCGGCCTGGATCTCGGCCTCTAGAATATCGCCTTCGGAGATGTGCAATTGTTCGCGCAGGCGCTTGGGCAGCGTCAGTTGCCCGTTCCGCAGGACTTTCACGGTAGGCATGGAGAGCACCCTTTCTGGAATTTTGGAATTCTGTAAATCCATAAATATGATAACATAGTAAGATAGCAAGTCAAGGGACTCCCCCGAAATGCGCGCCCAGACGCGATTTCCGTCTTGTCACGTTTTTGTCACGCTCGAGGGTTATACTGCTAGGGAGACCTCTCCCCCGGCCCCTCCCCGACACGGGGAGGGGAGA
>JANWXV010000116.1 GCA_025057405.1 Candidatus Bipolaricaulota bacterium
CTATCTCGAGTATCTCGCTCAGACGGGGATCAGCGCGGAGCAGAGCGCCAGCGAACTTCAGAACGCCGTGAAGAAATATCAGTCTAATATAGAATATCCCAAAGACCCCCTCGGGCAGAGCCTGAGATTAGTGGCACAGATCGTCGCGGGTGGGATCGGGACGCAGATTCTCTATGTGACGATTGGGGGCTTCGACACGCACGCCGAGCAGAACACGGCGCGGGTCAATCACCCGATGCTCTTGGAGTCCATCGACAAGGGCTTGAGCGCGTTCTATCAAGACATCGTGCAGATGGGTGTCGCCGACAATATCTTAATGATGACGTTTTCGGAGTTTGGGCGCCGCGTGCGCGAGAACGGCAGTCTGGGGACGGATCACGGGACGGCCGCACCGCTCTTTATCTTGGGTAATAAAGTGAAGGGCGGGTTGCACGGGGAGCATCCCAGCTTGAGAAAGCTCGACGACAACGGCGATCTCATTCACAGCATTGACTTCCGTTCTGTGTATGCGACGATCCTCGAAGATTGGCTAGGGGCCGATGCCAAGACGATCCTGGGCAAGCGATTTGAGAAGCTGGGGGTTATCGTAAAATAAGCAAGACAGTGAGAGGGCCGGGCGCACCGGCCCTCTCACGGACTTGTATCTCTCTCGCGCTAGCGAGCTGAGGGTAACAAACAGATCCCCGCTTCCAGGGGGGCTATGAAGGTCAGCACGAAGACGCCAAAACCAATCTGGATCGTCATGAACTGCGTGATCTCCCGATTCTGATAGCCCTCAGCTTTCAGAATGATCTTCTCTAGCTGGTTGAACGGGAACGGCGGCTGCGACCCGTCCTTGAAGACGAACTCTGCTGTCAGCTTCTCCGGCGGGATGACCGCTCCCGTTGCACAGTCCTTGACCTCCTTGATCACGAACGCCGTGATCCCAATCATGAACGGCGCTGGGAAGTGCGTCCCGTGAGAGCCTGTCTGCCCTTGGCTCGAGTGATTCTGACCATCGGCCAAGATCGTGCTGACCGGCCCTGCAACCACGAGCACCAAGCTCGTCAACCCGACTAAAAACGCTCTGGCTCTCTTGCGCATCATCTGCGCCACCTCCTCTTATTCGTCCATTATAACTCCCCACGCGGGCGCCGACGAAAATGCACAGCAAGATGCTATTAACCACGGTTTCACAAAGCTTCTATAGCTCTTTTACTGCGAGCGCTCTATACTTATTGCTTAAGGAGGTCTTATGCGCTTTCAGCGAGTTGTCTCTCTCGTTGTCATCGTTGGGTTGGCTGCTGGTTTCTCAGGCTTGCTTGGCCCCGCGCGCTCCAGCACGGCCCAGCCCAGCCGCCCCAATATGATCTTCATGCTCACAGACGACCTAGATGCTCGATCTATAGAGCACATGCCTAAATTGAAGTCTCTTCTGATAGATCAGGGGCTGATATTTGTTAATTTCTTCACGAGCTTCCCCCTCTGCTGCCCCTCACGCGCGACGGTCCTGCGCGGCCAATACGCGCACAACACCAAAATCTTGGGCAATCTGCTCCCCAGCGGCGGCTACGAAAAGTTTCGCGCCCTCGGTCTAGAGACTTCAACGGTAGCGACGTGGCTGCAAAGCGCCGGCTACCGCACGATGTATGTGGGCAAATATCTGAACGGCTATCCCTCCGGGGTCTCCCGCACGTTTGTTCCCCCCGGTTGGAACGAATGGTACAGCGCCGTTCAGGGGAACGCCTACGGGCAGTATAATTATGTCTTGAACGAGAATGGCCAGCTCGTGGCCTACGGCAACCGACCCGAAGACTACGGCACCGACGTCTATGCGCGCAAAACGGTTGATTTCATCAAGCGCACCGCCAAAGAGAATCTGCCCTTCTTTGTGCACTTCTCGGCCTACGCGCCGCACAGCCCGGCTACGGCGGCCCCCAGACACCAACATCTGTTCGCCAACGCTCAAGCGCCACGCACCCCCAACTTCAACGAAGCCGACGTGAGCGATAAGCCCAGCTACATTCGCAATCGCCCGTTGCTCACGGCACGGGAGATCGCGCAGATCGACGAAGAGCACCGCCGGCGCTTGCAGTCCCTCCAAGCCGTAGATGACGCTATCGAAGCGATTGTCCACGCGCTGCACGAGACGGGCCAGCTCGAAAAGACTTATATTTTCTTCACGTCTGACAACGGCTTTCACTTGGGAAATCATCGTCTTAGGACGGGCAAGGTCGCGCCCTACGAAGAAGATACCCGTGTCGGGCTGATCGTGCGCGGGCCGGGAGTGCCGGCGGGTCAGAGCGTGGAGCATCTGACGGGCAATCTCGATCTGGCTCCTACGTGGGCCGAGCTGGCCGGTGCGCCCATCCCAGACTTTGTAGATGGGCGCTCGCTGGTGGCTCTTTGGAAGGGCACTCCGCCTTCGGTGGAGCGCTGGCGTCCAGCGCTGCTCTTGGAGAACGGAGAGATGGCTCGGTTGAATGAGCATCTTTTCACCCTCACCCTGCACCCTCTCCCTGATAGGGAGAGGGATGGGGGGAGGGTCGATTCGCTCCTCTTAGAACCCGACGATCTGGATGACCTCTGGCAGCGGGAGCAGCGGGCGCAGAACGTCCCGCCCTATCGGGCGATCCGCACGCACCAATATCTCTACGTCGAGTACGCCACCGGCGAGGGCGAGCTTTATGACGTACTCAAAGACCCGTATCAGTTGGAGAATCTCATCGCGAGAGCCGATGCTGCTTTGGTCCAGAGCTTATCGGCCCAACTGACGCGGCTGAAGACCTGCGCGGGCGCGAGCTGCCGTGAGTAGGGCTATTCTAAAGCTCTCGCTTCGCGCGATAGAGTCTCCACGCGATCAGCCCAAAGATAAGAAAGGGCACGGGAACGAGCAAGTAGAGCACCCACGCCATCGGCCCCAGAATATCAGAGAGAGTCTGGCGCAGATCGTGATGGGCCAAGGCTTCCACACTGAACAAGCCGCTGAGCAAGAGCACTGCTTTGAGCAGACGCATACTATCTCCCGCCGAAGAAGAGCTGGCGCACCCACGCGACGTAGTCGCCCTCGCCCATGGTGAAGAT
>JANWXV010000117.1 GCA_025057405.1 Candidatus Bipolaricaulota bacterium
TTCTCTCGTAAATCTTTAAAGAAGCTCCCGACGTCTGAAGCCGAACGATCTGCCCGTCGCGCTGGAGCTCGTAGCCATCGAGATTTTTGAGCAGCTCTTCGCGAGTGTTAGCAATCAGATTGACAATATTATTCTCTAACGCCTCGCGAGCCGTGAGCGATTTGCCCTCGAAGACGAACTTCTCGGCCCACTCTTTGGAGCGCCCGCGCTTCTCGGCGATCTTGCGCGCCTCGGAAGCGACAAACTCCATGATCTTCTTGCGGGCGGGGTCGTCTTCATTGGGCGGCTGGCCCTCGCTGGGGGCCAGCGAGACGGGGGTCGAAGAGCCGATATTGGTGCCCTCGGCCATCGCAGCGACATCCGCAGCCATCGTGATGAACGCTCCGGCAGACGCAGCCCGCGCTCCCCCCGGCCCGACCCAGATCACGATCGGGATGGGAGAGTTCAAGATCGCGCTGACCATGTCTTTGGTAGATTCTAAGAGTCCGCCGGGGGTGTCCAAGCGAATGACTAAGAGCGACGCGTTGTCACGGTGCGCTTCGGTGATAACGCGCAGCAGAAAGTCTTTGGTGATGGGGTTGATCGAGCTAGCGAGTTCAGCATAGGCGATCAATGGAGCGGGGGCTTGGGATTGGCCCAATACAAGAGCTGCTCCCAAGCCGAGCGAGAAGATCGCGACTCTCCATCGGTAGCGCATAAATTGTTTCTGGTGGAGGTGGCGGGAGTCGAACCCGCGTCCGGAGATGCTTTCGTTCGGCTTCTACAGGCTTAGTCCGGTGTTTTGGTTTAAGATCAGCCGCTCCCACCGAACAAGATCAACTGATCCAAGCTCCATTTGAAGATTCCCACACGCCCCGGAGCCGAGCGCGCGGTCAGCCCGCCTGATCGGTCTCTTACGCTAGCCGACGGGCCGAACTACCGTAAGAGATGCTTCTCTTTAGTTCAGAGAAGCAGTAGCGTAAGCAAAAGAGTTGGCACTTTGTGCCTTCGACCGTTTTTCGGAGATGGCCGCAACTCCGCCTGCGACCTCCCTGCCGCATCCCCGTCGAATCCAGTGCACCCCCATCTGTCAAAGACCATGCGCTTCAGCGCATTGGTAATTATAACAGAGAGTTAGGGAGTTTCAAAGTGGAGAATGCCCCCAGAGAAAGTCACAAGAGCAGAAACCTTGACCGATCCCTGTTGAGCCGGTAAACTTTTATCCAGCATGGCTATTACGAGAACACAGCATCGCTATATCGTTATCAACAAAGACGTCTGCGGCGGCAGACCGATCATTCGCGGGACACGCATTGCCGTTTGGGTTATCGCTGGCTGGCTTCAGAAGGGCTATAGTCCTGAAGAGATTCAAGCAGAGATCTATCCCTCCCTCTCCCTAGCCCAGATCTATGATGCCTTGAGTTATTATTACGATCATCAAGCCGAAGTTGACGCGGACATTGCGGCGAACAATCCCTCTGAAAGGGAGCTGGCCCGCCGTAGGGCTCAATGGCCAAAGCGAAACTCCTGATAGATGAGAACGTTCACGAGCGACTGGCGGAGGCGCTGCGGCAACGCGGCTGTGATGCAGTTGCTGTTAATGAGGTGGGTCGTAAAGGCCGTTCAGACTCAGAGTAGATTACGAACGGCTTGCTGTGGAATGCTTCCTCAAAGGAAGACAACATTTCGGCATTATCGTCTCTCCAGAACGAGACTTCCGAGACATCTTGAGCCGTGTTCTGAAGCTATTCCGAGAGCGAGATGCCAACGATCTTAAGGACCAGATCGTCTACTTGTAATCTGAGGCTTTTCACTCAACGTCGCCTCCGGAAATGCTTCTAACACCGGCACGCCTAACCAATCCTCGGGGATCGCCAAGCCCAGCGCCGCCAGCGCCGTCGCCGCGGTGTCGTAAATCCGTATAGGGTGCGTCAGCTCGCGCCCGGTCTCTATCTTGGGAGTCCATAAGATCCACGGGATCGTCATATCTCTGGGATCGTCTGTCCCGTGAATCCGCCCATGCCCCCCATGATCGGCTGTCACTATAATCACAGAGTTATCGAGAATCTGTAATTCTTCTAGGCTTGCGAGCAGAAGCCCCATCGCCTCGTCCACGCGCTCGATCGCTTGCAACTGCTGAACCGTCATCCACCCGTGACGATGGCCAACTTCATCTACATCAGAAAGATGCACAAAGACCAATCTCGGACGGTGCTCGGCCATATAGTCCGTCGCGGCCGTGATCACGTGACGCGCGTCGTTGTTGATAACAAAGAGCGGCGTCTCCGGATCGAAGAGATGCTCGAGCTTGCGCTTGCTCACAAACGCGACCGTCGAGATATGTTCGCTCTGAGCGATCTCAAAAATAGTCGGCACGGCGATGCGCCCGCGCTCCGGTGCCCAATAGTTCCACTCTATCCCATGACGCTCCGGAGGCACGCCGCTCAGCAGCGACGCGATGGCGGGCAGCGTCGTGCTGGGCATCACCGTCTGAGCCGTCCAGCTATAGAGTCCCGATTGCCAGAGTCTGTCTATATAGGGAGTCCGAGCGCGCTGGAGCGCATCGGGGCGCAGGCCGTCAATGACAACTACGACGAGATAAGCCTCTGAGATTGAAAACGACGGCGGCAGCTTCGGTACAGACACCGACGGAGCGGGCTTGCTGGCCTGCGAGGGAGGCTCGGCGACAGCAGCCGGCTTCTTCCCCCCAGGCGCGATCAAAGCCAGCAGCAGTAAGATCAGCCAGACCCAAAATTCAAAGCGCATAGAACTCTGGTCTCAAGCGCGGCAGCAGCGCCATCAAGACCGCTTGCTCCGTGAGCTGCTCTCTCGTTAAGAGATTTTTAGAGAGAAAACCAATCGCGCCCTCTTTGTGGCCCAACCGCTCGACCTGAGCGACCTCGCTCATCACCGCGCCGACGGTCTGCCCCGCCAGCACGCGCTCCATCACTTTCGGAGGATAGACAAAGCCCGAGCCGTGCCCCACCGTGAGCCGACCGTCTCTGCTGAAAATCGCGCAGAACTGCACGTCAAAGTAGAGCTTCAGCGTCTCGTTCCAGATCAGGCCCGCTTCGATCCCC
>JANWXV010000118.1 GCA_025057405.1 Candidatus Bipolaricaulota bacterium
GGACAGTTCAACGGAATGACGAGCCGTGAGGCGTTTCGCCAGATCGGGGAGTTTTTGCAAGCCCGCGGGCTGGGGCGCTTCGCCGTGAACTACCGGATGCGCGACTGGCTCGTCTCGCGCCAACGCTACTGGGGCACTCCCATCCCCATCATTCACTGCGAGCGCTGCGGGATCGTCCCCGTCCCCGAAAGCGAGCTGCCTGTCAAGCTCCCCGACGTGCCTTTCATCGGCAAGAAGGGCCTCGCCGAGATCCCGGAGTTCTATCAGACGACGTGCCCCCAATGTCGCGGCCCGGCCAAGCGCGACACCGATACGATGGACACCTTCGTGGACTCCAGTTGGTATTATCTAAGATTTATCTCGCCGCACGACGACCGTCGGCCCTTCGATCCCCAAGCGGCCAACGCTTGGATGCCAGTAGATCAGTACGTTGGAGGCATCGAGCACGCGACCAAGCATCTGCTCTACTCGCGCTTCGTCACGAAAGCGTTGCGCGATATGGGAATGCTCAAGCTCGACGAGCCGTTTGCGCGGCTCTTCACCCAAGGGATGATCGAACATCTGGCCTATCGCTGCCCGGAGCACAATTGGATTCACCCTAGCGAAGTGCGTGAGGGCATGAAGTGTCCCCACTGCGGGCGCGCGCTGCACGTCGAGCTGCGCAAGATGTCCAAGTCCCAGCGCAACACGATCTCCCCTGAAGAAGTCATCGCGCAATACGGGGCCGACACCGAACGGCTCTACACGCTCTTCATGGGGCCGCCGGAGCGCGATATCGAATGGAGCGACGAGGGCGTGCGCGGGAGCTTTCGCTTCTTGAATCGCGTCTGGAATCTCGCTCTCTCGCAAGCCCGCAAGTTCGCCGACGTTGGAGAACTCAACACAACAGAGTTCACCGAGCGCGAGAGCCGAGTCTGGCAGAAGCTCCATCAGACGATCAAGTCTGTCACCGAAGACATCGAGCAATTTCACTTCAACACAGCCGTCTCGGCGATCATGGAGCTGACCAACGCGTTGACCGATTATATCAACGAGAACCCCAAGAAGATCAATAAAGCTTTATTAAAGCGCGCTCTCGAAGAATTGGTCTTGATCTTGTCGCCGTTTACGCCGTTTATTTGCGAAGAGCTGTGGAGACGCCTGGGGCACGACGAAGCTGTGCTCGAGCAGCGTTGGCCGGAGTACGACCCTCACGCGCTGGTGGGCAGCGAGCGCGAGATCGTCATTCAGATTAATGGCAAAGTTCGGGATCGGCTTATTGTGCCCGTCAAGATCAGCGAAGACCGTGCCGAGCTAGAGAGGCGTGCGCTGGCGCAGATTCAGTCGCGCTTGGACGGCAAGCAAGTGCTCAAGGTGATCGTCGTGCCGGGGCGATTGGTGAATATTGTCGTGAAAGAATGAGAAAAGCAAACGCGGCGCTAGGCTCGGGCGCGGCGCGTGCGCCGGCGCTTTGGAGAGCTGCCGGGAGATAGCTCGACAGCGGGCTGATAAGAAGCGATCAATAAGATCTCTTCTTGCGCGGCTTCCATCGCTGACAGATCAATGAAGTACCCGAACATCACGGGCAAGGGCTTAGCGGGCAGTTGGGGCTGTATGAGCTGAAGCAGCTTCTGAAACTGCCCTACTTCACGCGCGTAAATGCGAGACTTCACCTCCCCGAGCACGACGACTCGTCGTTTCTGCTGGCGACCCTCTGCATAGAGGTCCACATCGAGCACTTGGCCGTCTACGTGGAAGATGCGACGTTCTAGACGCTCCACGGTGATGCCGTAGCGATATTTGAGATAGCCGGGCAGGACGACACGGGCGATGTCTTCCAGACCGTAGCCGACGTTGTCCGCCAAAGCTCCTACTTGGGTAGCCAACTGTTGCAGGGCCTGCTCGGTGCGTGCTTGAGCTTGAGCAAGCTTCTCCACCGCAGCCTCTAGCCGCTCGACGCGCTGTTCGGTGCGCGCTTGAGCTTGAGCAAGCTTCTCCACCGCAGCCTCTAGCCGCTCGACACGTTGTTCGGAGCGCGCTTGCGCCTGAGCTAGCTGCTCCAAAGCTGCCTCAACACGATCCATGCGGCTCTCTAAGCGCCCTGTCCGATCGTGGATAAGTCCTTGAGATTCTTCCATAAATGCTAGATAGAGCTGCTCGTTAGCCCGCCCCCGGTGGCGGAGGGAGGGGGACTCGAACCCCCAGGGCCTTTTGGGCCGTACCGGTTTTCGAGACCGGCTCCTTAGCCAGTTCGGTCATCCCTCCAAATAGCGTTTGCATTATAGCACCGCGAGGGGGCTGCGTCAATCAAGAGTCGGCCTACACATCCAGTGGCTGGGCTAACGCGGATGTTAGTGGGCAGATCTGACAGCAGATTGGCCCAACGATGAGGATGAGGAGCTGCGTCATCAGTGCATCAAGCGGTTTTTAGCAGAGAGCGCTCAACCTCACGCGGCAACTCTATGGGTACAAACCATTCTGCAGGGTACAGGTAATCCTCGCCGCTCTCGTCTACCACGCGCACGTCCCCCTCGCGGGCTGCATCCTCATCCGGCAACGCCCGATAGATCTTGTACAGCTCCAATGATGCTGGGTATTCAGCATTGTGGATGCATACGACAAACCGCGGAACGACCTCTTTAGCTCTCTTCATGGTCTTCAATCTAGATAGCGCTTACGCTTCACCTCCCGCTTCCCTATGCCATGTGCCTCGTACCAGTGTAACTCGGCCTTGCGTATTCTTCCACTGGCCAAGCGCACTCGTGCGATCCCTTTCATCTTGCGCCATCGGCCTTGGCCATACTGTTTCTGTAGGCGCTTGAGTTCGCGGATAGCCTTACCCACCGCGATGGTTTCCACATCTGTGATCTCACCGATGACCTCAAAGTTCATCGGTATTCATTTTGCCGAGCGTAATGCTGCAATGCAAGCAGGCGTCGATTGCGTGCATTCTCCTTCAGATTGCGCTATACTAACTCTCTCTATGAGCACGTCTTTCAGGACTCTCGCCGTCGCCGCGGCCCGCGCAGCGGGCACGCTCCTGCGCCAACACTTCGGAAGCAACC
>JANWXV010000119.1 GCA_025057405.1 Candidatus Bipolaricaulota bacterium
GGGGGTGAGCAGCAAAAATCTTATGATGATGCGGGCAGTTCATAGGCTTCAAATAATATTTGACGCCCTCCAGTTCCATCGGCGGGTACATCGAGTCTTGGTAGTACGGCAGATGCCCGCTGCGCAGATACATAGACTCTTTACAGATATGTGGCGTGCGCACTCGAACATAGCCCGCCTTCGCTTCGGTCTCTTTGGCTAACTTTTCTAGCTCCTCGATGAGGATCGCGCCTTTGGGGAGCCACAGGGGCAGCCCCGGTCCGACTTCGTCATCGAAGAAGAAGATCTCTAACTCTTTCCCCAACTTTCGGTGATCGCGCTTCTTGGCTTCTTCGAGCATCTGCAAGTACTGTTCTAACGCTTCTTTGGTCGCAAACGCTGTCCCGTAGATGCGCTGGAGCATCTTCTTGGTCTCGTCGCCGCGCCAGTAGGCCCCCGCGACGCTTAAGAGCTTAAAGTGCTTGACTTGCCCGGTGCTCAAGATATGGGGGCCACGACACAAATCTATAAAATCGCCGTCGCGATAGAACGAGACTCTCTCATCGGGGATCTCGTCTAAGAGTTCGAGCTTGTACGGTTCGTCCTTCACCAGGTGACGCGCCTCGTCCTTGGAGACTTCGAGTCTTTCGAACTTATAGTTCTCTTTGACGATCTTTTTCATCTCGGCTTCGATCTTCTCGAGGTCTTCGGGGGTGAAGGGTTTTTCGACGTCAAAATCATAATAGAAGCCGTCTTCGATGGCCGGGCCGATGGCCAATTTGACATTCGGGAAGAGCCGGCGCACGGCTTGGGCCATAATATGCGAATAGCTGTGTCTATAGATTGACGCCCCTTCGGAGGAGTCGAGAGGGATCAGCTCGACGTGGGCGTCGGCGGGCAGCACCCGGTGAAAATCTACGATCTCGCCGTCAAGCTTGGCGCCGACGGTGGTCTTCAAAAGCTCTTTGTTCGTCGAGACGAGCACGTCTTTCAGAGTGGCAGGGCCGTGGTGCTCCAGAATCCGTCCGTCGGGCAGCTTGACGATCATACTTTCGACCTCCTTAGAAAGATAATGATGAGCGATCAGTGGCTAGGACTCCATCAGGGCTTAAGCTTTCTACCGATGCTCCGGGAGTCGCGTGTCTATCTTGAGAATTTTATAGAGAGAATCACGAGCGAGCAACGCCGTTGCTCCGAAATAGAGCGCCAGCAGAGTGAAGAGCACTCCCAGAGGGGTCGCCCAGCCAACGCGATCGGCATAGTAGAGAGCCGCGGTGACTAACCCAAAACGAAGGATGCGATCTTCGATCCCCATGCGCCCCGGCTGCGCCGGCTTCTCTTCACGAGGCGGCTCCCGCTGAAGCATCTCGTACTTGGGGCGCTCGATCTCCCGAAACTCACCGCGAAAGACGGCTAAACCCAATAAGACCAAGACCCCAAACCCCATCAGAAGACCTAACCAATGAAGAGGATCCATCTTCGCGTCTCTCTCGACCCTCACCCCAATCCCCTCTCCCTAAGCAGGGAGAGGGGATCAGAATGAGAACGAATTGCTAATGCTCTCCCTTGAGCGATTTGATATACGCGATCAGCGCTTCGAGGTCCTCCTCGCTGATCTGCCCTTCGTAATTGGGCATAGAAGCCTCATAGCCCTTGACGATCTTCGCCCCGGCGTTCAAGATCGACTCTCGAAGATAAGCCTCGTCGGCGACCAGCGTCGTCTCCGAGCCGTCGGGCAGCACGACCGTGACTTCGTGCCCGAAGACGCCCTGCCACGTCGGGCCAACCCCTGCCGTACCATCGGCGCTGTGACACGCCACGCAGCCCATATTCGTCGCGACTTCCTTGCCGCGCGCGATCTTGACTTCCTCCTCGGTTGGTGCCGGTGGTGGCGTAGGGGCTGGGGGCGGCTCGGTCTTGGCGGCCGGCGGCGTTGGTTGCTGCGCCGGCTGTTGCGTGCCACCGCCGCCTCCACAGGCAGTCAGCGAGAGAACGGCTACGACAAGCAAAACCAACAACGAACCTTTACGTACGATCTCTTCCAATGGTCATCATCCTCCGAAAAATATTCTAGCGCAAACTCTTGAGGTACTCAAGCAAAGCGTCCAGATCAGTCCCACGATTGATTTGAGTCCTCTCAGTTGCTATAATCTCACAGATTCTCCTCATGAGCACTACGCTATTTCGACGATTGGCCCTGATCACAACGGTTGTGACTTTTGGGCATCTGCTCTTTGGCAACCTCGTCAGCGGCACCGATTCGGGGATGGGCTGCGGCCCGCACTGGCCCCTCTGCCAAGGGCATCTCTTTCCCCCGCTCGACGACCCGGCGCTGGTCATCGAGTGGAGCCATCGGCTCTTCGCCGCGCTCTTGGGGATGCTCGTCTTGGCGACGACGCTGGTCGCGTGGAAGCACCAGCGCCATCAGTTCGCGCTCTGCGCGACGGCTCTGGGTTTAGTAATCATCGTAGCGCTCTTGGGAGCGGTCACGGTCTGGCTCGAGTTGCCCAAAGAAGTCTCGACGACGCATTTGGCTCTGGGCTTGGGGGTCTTCATGCTGCTGGTGGCCGTCACGGTGCGCGCTCAACCGGCGCTCCGGTCAAGCTCGGATGATCGGCGGGTCTTCGTCTGGGCGCTAGCGACGCTGCTCGTGCTCTATGCGCAGAGCGTCTTGGGCGCGTATGTGCGCCACAGCAACGCCGGATTGGTGCTGCCCGTCTGGCCCTTTCTCCCGTTCTTTCCTAATCTCGCCGTTGGCGTCATCGCCCATCAATGGTCGCACCGTCTGATGGCGTTGATCGTCGCGGCGTTGGTGAGTGTGACGGCATGGCGCGCGTGGCAAGCGAATTATCGCTTTATCAGTCTCTCTTCCGTGATCTTCGTGATCGCTCAGATTCTCTTGGGGGTGCTCACCGTGGAGACGCGCTTGCACCCCTTGGTAGCGATGTTGCATCTGGCGGGCGCGTTGGGACTCTTAGCGCTCTTTGTCGCGCTGACGTTGCGAACGTGGCCGCAGCGCGTCTCGGTCTCTGACGGGGTGACCGCTCGTGACTGAGCT
>JANWXV010000011.1 GCA_025057405.1 Candidatus Bipolaricaulota bacterium
ATCCCTCTCCCTGAGAGGGAGAGGGGGGAAGGGAGAGGGTCCCTTCCAAAAGATGGGAAGAGCCAAAGCAAGCATGAAAGAGCGTTCTGCTGGGGTGATCGTCTATCGGAATGGGGCTGCGGGGCGAGAGTATCTCTTGTTGCGCAGCGCCAGTGGGGGACATTGGAGCTTCCCCAAGGGGCGGGTCGAACCCAACGAAGACGACCTGACAACGGCGTTGCGCGAGCTTCACGAAGAGACGAATCTTAGTGTAGAGATTCAACCCGGCTTTCGGGCGGTGTTGAGCTACGATTTCTCTCGAGGGAGCGCGTCGTTCTCCAAAGAAGTCGTCTATTTTCTGGGGCGTGCCACGTCGTTCGAGGTGAAGCTCTCTGGGGAGCATTTAGATTATCTGTGGGCGAGCTACGCGCGGGCGCGCCAGCGCCTGAGCTTTGAGAACACCCAAGGCGTCTTGGAGCAAGCGGACAGATTTCTCGATCAGCACGAGCTAGGTCACTGTTCAGTCTGAGCGCGTTGCTCGATGGGGATATAGTGTCCCAGCGGCGGCCCAATATAGCGCGTTGTCGGCCGGAAGATGCGATTCTCTCGCAAATACTCAATAATATGCGCAGCCCAGCCCACGATCCGGCTGACCGCGAAGATCGGCGTGTAGAGTTCTGGCTCGATCCCCAAGTAGTGATAGACCGTTCCAGAGTAGAAATCCACGTTGGGGAAGATCCCCCGCCCTCCCAGCGCTTCGATCACGGTTTTCTCTACAATCTCTTCGATCTGGAAGAGTCGGGTGTCGTGCGTCTGTTGGGCTAATCTTTCGGAGTAGCGCTTAAGAATCCGGGCGCGGGGATCGTATGTTTTGTATTGGCGATGCCCAAAGCCCATAATCAGTTCTTTGCGCGCTAATTTCTCTTTAATATAAGATTCTGCTTGGCTGGGGTCGCCGATGGCAGTGATCATTTTGATGACTTGTTCATTGGCTCCGCCGTGCAGCGGTCCCTTGAGCGCTCCCAGTGCTGCACAGATGCTAGAATAGAGGTCGCTGAGCGTCGAGGCGACGACCGTGCTGGCAAACGTAGACGCGGGAAACTCGTGATCGGCGTGTAAGATCAGCGCGACGTCGAAGACGCGGGCGGCTTCGGCTGAGGGCTTCTGGCCCGTGAGCATATACAGAAAATTAGCAGCGTGGGAGAGATCTGTAGTAGGGGCGATAGGCTCTAGCCCTTTGCGCAGGCGCCCGATGGCTGCCGTGAGCGTGGCCATCTGGGCGATCAAGCGCAGCGCTTTCGCTTGCAAAGCTGCGGTAGAGACGTCGTCGGGGTTGGAATCGAGGTGGCCTAGTACCGAGACGGCGGTGCGCAGCAGCGCCATCGGTGCGGTCTTTCGCGGCAGGCGCTTGAGCAGATCTAACAGGGCTTCGGGGAGCGCTCGGTGCTGAATCAATTCTTGGCTGAAATTGTCCAGCTCGGCTCTTTTCGGTAATCGCTGGTGGAGCAAGAGAAAGGCCGTCTCTTCAAACGACGAGTGCTCGGTGAGTTCTTCGATGGGGATGCCCAAATACGCTAAGATCCCCTTCTGGCCGTCAATGTACGTGAGGGCGCTCTCGGCGGCGATCACGCCCTCCAGTCCGCGGGAGAAAGAGGCTTCTGCGGTCATTCTGTTCCTCCGGAAGAGTTGATTTGTTGTGCGAAGCGCTCTGCAAGCTGTTGAGCAGCCTCTTGATAGGCTTTTTGGTCTTTCCAAGCGTGTTGGGGATTCATGATAAGCTGGGGGGCTTCCGCACAGCGCGCGGGGTAGCGCAAGCCGAAGTATCGGTCTTCTTCGAAGGACGTTTCTCGGAATGAGCCGTTGAGGGCGGCGCGCAAGAGCGCGCGCGTGTGCGCGATGGAGATGCGCGGGCTGCCCGGCTCCCCCAAGATGCCCGTGTTGAGCAGCCAGACATCCACACGATGCTGAGCTAGGCGTTTACGCAACATCGTTGCGTACGTCTGGGGGGGCAAGGGCCAGAAGGGCGCGCCAAAGCACGCGCTGAACGTCGCTGTCGGGGCGACGACGCCGCGCTCGGTGCCCGCGACTTTGGCCGTGTACCCTAAGAGAAAGTACGTGATCACTTGGTCTGGGCTTAAGCGCGAGATCGGCGGCAGGACCCCAAAAGCGTCGTAGCTGAGAAAGAAGATCGTGCGCGGGTGCGGCCCGGCTCCCTCTGGGACGAAGCGCGGCAGAAACTCGATGGGGTAAGCCGCTCGTGTATTCTCGGTGATCGAGGCATCGTCGAAGTTGAGCACGCGCGTCTGGGGATCGAGCGGGACGTTCTCGACGAGGGAGCCGAAGCGCTGCACGGCGCGATAGATCTCGGGTTCGCTCTCTTCTCGTAATTGAATGACTTTGGCGTAGCAGCCGCCTTCGAAATTGAAGATGCCGTCGTCGCTCCAGCCGTGCTCGTCGTCGCCGATGAGCGGGCGGTGGGGATTGGTAGAGAGGGTCGTCTTGCCGGTGCCGGAAAGCCCGAAGAAGAGAGCCGTGTCCCCATCTGGGCCTAAGTTAGCCGAGCAGTGCATCGGCAAGATATTCTGCTGGGGCAAGAGATAATTCAAGAGCGTGAAGACGGACTTTTTAATCTCACCGGCGTACTGGGTGCCCCCGATGAGAATAAGTTTTTTCTGAGGGTGTAAGACGATAAACGTTTCGGAGCGAGTGCCGTCGCGTTTGGGGTCAGCGTGAAAGTTGGGGGCGCAGATCACGGTGATCTGCGGGTTTGAAGAATCAGACGCTCGGATGAAGAGATTTCTGGCGAAGAGGCTATGCCAAGCGTATTCAGTGATGACGCGAATGGGGATGCGATAGCGCGGCACGGTGCAGACCGACAGATCTTGGACGAAGAGTTCTTTGGTTTTGAGATAGTCGCAGAGTCGCCCGTAGAGATTCTCAAACTGAGAGGTGCTCAGGGGCTGATTGACAGCTCCCCACCAGATGTTGTTGGCGCTGCTGGGTTCTTTCACGATGAATTTGTCTTGGGGGGAGCGGCCGGTGTAGCGTCCCGTATAGGCGACGAGCGCGCCGGTGTGGCTGAGCTGGGCTTCGCGGCGGCGCAGGGCCTCTTCGTAGAGCTGGGCTACCGAGAGATTGCGATAGGCTCTTTTGAAATCGTCGCTTGGGTTCATAGCGTCTTCCCTTTAGTGAGTTTTAGAGAGCTATCATACTAAAAAAAGAGTGAGTTATCATCTGGGGGGTACTGCGGAGGGGGGGACTCGAACCCCCACGGGTTGCCCCACAGGATCCTAAGTCCTGCGCGTCTGCCGATTCCGCCACCCCCGCCCAGGCTTCGCCTGGACCATTCGCTTTCGCCCGCCTCCGGCGGGTGAAGGTGTACAGTCCAGACGAAGTCTGGGGCGCGCCCGGAGGGGCTCGAACCCCCAACCCCCGGTTCCGAAGACCGGTGCTCTTCCCATTGAGCTACGGGCGCAACAGAGCGCTCTAAGTTTAGTATACGGAACCGCGGGCGTCAAGCAGATTAGGGACGACAGGAGCTACTGCCGAGGGCGCGCGCGCGCAAATATGCAGCGAAATCAACGGGTCCTAAAATACGATCCCCCTTGCCGTTGGGGTTGAGCTGGGGATGGAATGGCCCCGTGGGATCTCCCCACCAATTCTCTCTAGCTTCTATGGGTGCGGTCGGCGCAAAGTTGCGAAGCCCCACTTCGGTGTTACGCTCGATATCATTGCGATAGAAACGGTCTTTCATCGGCGATTGGTTATCGTAGGGTAGCACCTGGATGCCGCGAAGGTTGCGCGTGATCGTATTACAGCTGAATTGGTTTCCCTCTGGAGATCTACTGTCTACAGGGCTGAGGCGCAACAAGCTGATGCCATTGCGATTCCCGTCCACGGTGTTAAAGAGAAGCTCGTTGCTTTCGCTCTTGCCACGCAAGAGGATGCCGGCAGCCGTGCCCTCATCGAAGCTGCGCGTGGGACAACTCAAACCGTTGAGCGACGCGCTGTTCTTCACAATCTTGTTGTTGCGCCCTATAATTTCTAAGCCCGTGCAGCGATTATGAGAGAGCACGTTGTTCATGACAGTATTATAGTGACTACTCTTTTCTTCTTGGGTTTGCCCTCGTTCATCCAAGAGCAGTTCGCCCAGTTGCAAGCCGACAAGATTGCTGCGGCTCTCGTTCTCCGAGATCACATAGTAGTTACCTTGGATATGGAGACCAGCCTTCCCATTACCGTTAGCAATATTCTTCGCGATGCGGTTTTTGGGGTCGGAGCCATCGAGAGCGCCTCCGCTGACGCTGATGCCAGTCTCGGCGTTTTGGCTCGCCACGTTCTGGAAGACATTCAAACCCCGACTTGCTTCCCTTAACATCAAAACAAGCCCGTTTTTGTTATTGGTGACTATATTGTTGCGTACTTCCAGCTTCTCTATTTGCCCCTCTACTGCTATAGAAATTCCAGATTCCGCTTGCAATCTCACCGTGTTATGACTCACTTCGATGCTTGATTCCGCCCGTGCTTCCAACGCGATGCCAGCCGCCCCTTTGTTGTTCTCCAAGATATTCTCCTTGATGTTCAACCCTTTATAGACCCCTCGTACTAGCTCTAACCCCTCCTCGTTATGGCTTTGCAGAGTATTTTTAGCAATCAGCACGCGTTGGAAGAGCGCATCTTCCAACGGTGGCCCTTGGAATGCAATGCCCCGAGAGTTGCCGCTGAGAAAATTATTGATTATTTCTATATTTTCGCAAGGGCGCTTTTCATCACAGGGACTGCGAAAGAGCAGACCAAGGCCTTGATTGCGTATCAAATGATTACGTTCAGCCAACGACTCTCCCCCAATCTGAAGCCCGCTGGAATTGAGAAATTGCATTCCATCCCCCCCGTTCTCTTCAACCCGATTTCCCAAAAAGCGATTCTTCTCCCGCTCCGGAGCTAGAGCATCCAAGACGATGAAGCCCCCTCCTCCATGCTTAAAAATGCGGTTGCTCTTAAATAGATTGCCTCTCCCCCCGTTGAGACGAATGCCCTCCTCGTTTTTAGGGCTTAGCGAGCCTGTTACCTCGTTCTCTTCGATCTGAACGAACGAGCTGTTTAAGATCAGCACCCCTACCCCGGCCTCTTCATCGCCTGCGGCTTTTTTGACCGTGATTGAGTTACCTTTGATCACCACCTTCTCTGTCTCTTCCACGATCACTATTGCACCCTTGTTCCCCCCTTTGGTTCTTTTAATTTGAGCACGAATAGTGAACCCCTCGAACCAGCTTTCTGCAGCCCCCTTCCCAGAGACCTTCAAGACGAAGCCTGAGCCTCGGCAGACCTTCCCCTCTTGGGGACTATCATCAAGGGCCATATCCGGTTCGATGACCGCTCGTCCGCCCTCGGAGATAATCTTCAACCGCTTCTCGATGGTAAGACCGCACTCGGGATAAGGGGCCCCCGCTAGGACTTTAATGGTATCTCCCGCCTCGGAACGCTCAATCGCTTGTCTGATCGTCTGACAGGGCCTCGCCCGCTCAAGGCAGTCATTAAGCCCCTGCAAATCACTGCCGTTTCTGCTGACAAAACGATCAGCACCCAAGCCTACCTGCACCCAGCAACAAAGCCCTAGACAGATCCAAAGCCCGAACCTCATTCATCCCTCCTCATTCTTTGGCGTTCATCTGAT
This sequence comes from Candidatus Bipolaricaulota bacterium, assembly GCA_025057405.1. Lineage (GTDB taxonomy): Bacteria > Bipolaricaulota > Bipolaricaulia > RBG-16-55-9 > DRXL01 > SKYB132. The sequence goes on from JANWXV010000011.1 coordinate 5,654, forward strand.
CACTTCCCCATTAAGATGGTGAGCCTCTCAGGACACACATCACGTTGGTTAGCAGATCGAGTTTCCGCTGAGCTTAAGCGTTCTCCATTGCCGAAGATGAGATTATCCCTTCCCGGGAGAGGCAAGGGGCCATTGAAGCTCGTCGATCCGACCCCATCTATGCAACCGCTTATAACAAGGGCAACGCCCCATTTACCGTTCTGCTCGATCCGGTTCTGATTGAGGAGGGGCTGAAGTCTGTTGGCTGCTCCCGAAGCCCACGCTTGTAAACCAATGCCATTCCAGGCATTGTTGTTGATATGAGAACGCTCGAGGCTCAAGCTCGCCGGGCCGATGGCATAAATCCCGCTCATGGTGTAGTTGCCAAACGCTTCGTTGGTAGATCCTTTTTCGTCGTGCTTATAGCCATTGTATAAGACCTTCAAGTTTTGGAGGGTTGCTGCCACACCTCCCTCCAACCGGATGCCGCTCCCTTGGTTGTTAATAATCTGGCACTGGTCTTTATAAACACCATTTTCAGTCAAGATGGGGAGCTCTTGCCAGATTACTCTCAAAGGACCTTGCAGGTGCACGCCAGGTCCTCTGTTGGCAGCGATATGCATGCGTTCCGCACTTATATGCATAGACGCATTAGAAGCTGCCTGCAGATTTGTTCCCCCTTTCTCGTTCCCTTTCACCAGCAGAGTGGCCAGTTGGATTTCCGGGCTTGCTCTGTTGAGGCTTTCTACAACCAATCCCCAGCCCCTGTTGTTGACAATTTTCGAGAAACTCAGGTCCAGATCAGCCCCGAGAAAAGGCCCATGATCTACGGGAAACACACCGTTATAGATAGCCCTAATACCGTGCCCCTCGCCTCTTGTGTTGTTAGAGATCTCGATATTTTTGAGATTGGCCTTTACCAACGCGCCATTTCGGCTTTCCAAGACGATGCCAGCTTCTAGAAGCGCAGACCGCGCTTGGGTATCCTCGCAGCTGTTGTTCACTAAGATTGACGGGCCGCTCACACTGAGCTGCACGACGTGCCCCCATTGTCTGTCTCCAACAGCTCCATCTTTGCCATCCGCAATGACTCGAACGCTCGCTTCGGTCTGACCTGTGATCGCAGTATTCTCTAGTGTCACTTCAAGATACACAGGCGCTTGTACTTGCCGACCTGTGAGAGTGCCAACTTGTAGTCCGAGGCTCCCTCCTTGGATTCGCCATCCTGCATCTAGAGAGAACGGTTCTCTTTTCAGAGTAAGCGTAACAGGCTTTGCTCTCTCTTGTTCATGCAAAGGGCAAGAGCCGTCTGCCCACCTAGAAGCAATGGCTACTGTTGGCTGGTTGGGGTTCTTCGCCCTCAGAATCAGAGGGACAACAGCGAGCAAGGTGACCGAGCGATCCAGGCACAAGTTCTCTACGTATTCATTGCTGCCGTCGCGCCGCGGCCCCACTAATATAAGATAGGGAGCCTCCGTTCCCTGCACGGGTTCGGCATCCTTAATAGCACTTTGGAGGCTTTCTATATGGTACGGAACTCTGATCTCTCTCTTTTTCACGCGCTGCTTGACCTCTGCGGTCTGCTTAGGATCAAGAGCACAGACGTTCCCCTCTAGGTTAGCCACAATCCAGTTGCTTGGCTCTTGGAACTCTTGGGAATTATTCACTTTGACATCCTTGTCGAGATTGATCCCGCATCGGGTGTTTTGGAAAATATGAGACTCCCCTAGCTCAACGCTGGAGCCATTGATCACGGAGATGCCATGCTCGCGATTCTTGGTAATCATGGATTTGCTGAGCGAAGCGCTCGACGGATTTCCGGCTACTATAACGCTATCCTCTCTATAGATGCTGGATACGACGAGGCCATTTTTGTTGTGCTCCACTTCCACATCGGAGATCTTGATGTTCTCGGATGTGGCCGCCACGACAATCCCATCATGCTCGTTGTTGATGATGTGCGTCTTCTGCAGAGAAGACCTCTTAATCACCACGTCTTTGGCCTGACTCACTACGATACCATGCCCTTTGTTGTCAACGACCTGAACACCTTCTAGCTCTATCTTGCCCTTGGAATTTTGCACCGAGATCCCCGCCGCGGTGTTTCTAGACGCCTTCACATTACGAATGACGATGTTGGCGCTGTCTTGGATAAGGATACCAGTTCGGCCTTGCTCGATCTGCAATCCTTCAATGGTAACATCGTTGGCTCCAATGATGAAGAGAGCCTGCCCTAAGGGATTATTTTTTTCGTCCACTTTGCCTTGAACGATGCGATCGCCACCCTCTCTTGAAGGCTCGATGATCAGCTTTTTGCCACGCGCCCCAATTTGAGTATTCTCATCTTTATAGGTGTGCGGACCGACAACGATTCTGTCACACTTATAAGGGCTGTTGGGATCACGAGGATCTTGCCTAGCGTTGACGGCAGCAGTGATCGTTGGGTAATCTCTACCGACAGGACCAACGGTACAGATAACTTCAGAGGGTTGAGATGGCAAGAGCGCTGATCTTACGGACCAACCTGCAACGATGAGAAGACACGACATAGCCACCAATATCTGAACCTTACAACGCATTTGGTCTCTCCCTCCTCCCTTGATTAATTATATACCCCCTGAGCGCCAGTCTGACGCTGCAGGGGGAGTGCTCTTAGAAGTTCTCATTTGGGTTGCGTAAGCCAGTTCTTTGCGTCCGTATCCCAACGCTCCCCAGATGGCCACCGGCGCGAGCCAGTCCCCGCTGGCAATCAGCATATACGCCCAGCGCAGCTCGAAGCTGATACCTCCGCTCTTGAACATCGCATCCCAGATCGCAATCAATCCCCCTAGGGCGATCAAGTGAAACCCAAGCAGCGCGAGTGTCCCTAAGCCCAAGCGTGCGAGCCGCCGTTGCCACGGCAGGGGCGTCGCCAGAAAGAGCGCGAGCATCAGCCCTAGCCCGCTGAAGCTTGTCGCTTCGCGTTCGACTGCGGGCTTAGGATGGCCTTTATAGTGAACGTAGATGCTGCCGTCGGGCTGCAAACGCAGCGCAAGATCAGAGCTGACGAAGGGCCGTATCAGCCCGATCTGCAGCCCGCAGTAGAAGGGCAAGATCACCGGAGCGACGAGCGCGAAGACGAGCACGAGCACCAAGACTTTTGCTACAAAGAAGAGCCAGAAGCGCGTCATGGGAGAGTCTCCTTGGGTTTCCGGTGAGGCTGGGGAAGCCAATATCGCCACGTCAGCAAGGCCCACAAAGCTACAGCGAAGAACTGCCCGCCTCTCAACCCTACAAATATCTTCAGCCATGCATACCCGAGTTGCTCTGGGTTTACGTGTGTCACATACTCTGCTGTTATGAGCGTGATCGCCGATAAGACATGGAATGCGAAGATCAAACTACCGAAGATGAGCAACTTCTGCACGACAAGCCTCCTAGCCAGCTCCTAGTTCTTACGCATGGCTCACCCGCCCACGATGTACAAACAGCTCCACCCAGATCAGCCAGAACAAGACTGCAAAGAAGATAATGAGCGACTGCCAGACTAATAGGTGCGCCGTCTCGAAGACGCTGGGGAACCAATAGCCGATATAAAACAACGTCACCAGCCGAATGAGATTGACAAACAGAATCGCTGGCACACCGAGCAGAATCCCCCAGAGCTTCTTCTTCCAGCCCGAGGGATACGCAATAACAGCCGCTAAGAAGATCATCAAGGGAAAGATCGCTGTACACTCAGTGATGATTTCGGCTGAAAAGATTTTCGATGTGACGACAGTGCCGATAGCTTGGCCATTAGCGCCCAGAAGCCAGAGCGCTCCGGCGAGCATGAGAGCCGTGACGCGATTGAGCCAGGCGTCAAAGCCCGTGTAGAGATTCAGAAAGAGCAAGAGCGTCGTGAAAGCTCCAATCATAAGAGCGAAGACCGTCCACGCGCGGATGATGAGCTTATTGCGTTGCCAGAAATCTTGCACGCGCGTCACGGCGGACGTCACGAACGCATCGAACTTCTGTTCGAGAGCTGACTGCTCTTTGTGCTTGTGCTTTTTGCGTGCCATAGGGCCTCCTTTATCTCAAGCCCCCGAGTGGGCTTGTTGAAAGCTGATGGTTCGTTATAATTGAGCCATGAAGCCCAAGAAGCTCTCCCAGCAGACGTTTCTCCAGCGGGTGCTCTCCGGCCAGATGAAGACCGACCAAGCTCTGGCCCACTTGACCGAGCAACTCCATCATTACGAGAAGCGGTACAACATGCGCTCGGAGGTCTTCTACAAGCTGATCGTGGGCACGCCGGCAGCAGACCATCCCGATTTTCTCGCGTGGGCCATCTGCTATCGCAGCTACTTCCGCGTGCTGCAAGAGAAGCTCTCTGCCGAAGGAGCCTCCGCCCTTGCCCCCTGATGCGCGTCGGCGGCGCTGGATCGCGGAGCGCTGCTGGCAGGTCTACGATCTGATCACTCGTCATCTTCAGCCTGCGCCCGATTTCCATCTGGAGTTTCCTGAGGCTGCCGAGCTGGCGATTCTGTCTGGGGCTTTGCAGGTGCGCATTGCGATTCCGCCGCGCCACAGCTTGGAGATCCACGAGGAGTACGAGGTGCGCGACCACGAACTGATCGTGGCGTTCTACAGCTATGTGCTTCTGACCGAGGGCGACCGCGTGCGGTTGCGAGCTGATCCGTTGCCGCATCATCGGGTCGACTATCGCGGGCGCAAGCTCGCGCATTTTCCGCATCATCTGCACGATGAGCACGGGCGCATTCAGTCGTTCAGCGGGCGGCTGGAGGACTTTCTCGCTCAAGCCGCTGCACTTATAGAGCGCTGAAGTTACAGTCATAGAGCACGTCGCACTCCTCTCATCTCTCTCTCATCTCACGCCCCTGCGGGTCTAGGCTGCATTCTGCGCCGGATCATCCACGCCAGCGAGCCTGCTCTCATGTCGCTTGAATCACGGAAGGCACAGAGCAGCACTGAGCACGCTGAAGCCATCTTCCCGTTCCCTTCCGTGCGTTCCGTGATTCGATGGAAAAGCCCCCGCCCGCCTGCCGCGAGCGGGGGCTTGTCTGTGCAAGGGTCTGTAAGCCGCTCCGTCCTAGGGCGCGGCGGGGCGCAGGGCCGGGCGGCGGCGGTAGAGCATATAGCCCATGCCGCCGGCGAGCAGTACCGCCAGCGCGATCAAGCCCCACTCAGCCAGGGTGGGAGTGGCTTGGATGACTGTATTTGTCCCATTGATAGTCGTGTTAGGTATAGGTGCTGTCCCTCGGAAGAATTCAATCTTATACTGGTGAGTGCCAACATTTTGGACTTGTCTGCTCACAGTAGCTACGTTACCGGTCGCAGCAAACTGTGCGCTTGGAATTGAGATCGTGCTATCTGTAAAAGGAGAGGTGGGAGCGAAAGTGATCTTAATTTCGCTCACGTTGAAGGCTGGTGGTGTTCCGGTCTGCAGCAATCCGCAAGCTCTTAGGGATGCGTCAAAGACCCATTGGATGGTATCTCCAAGCCGAGCTGCCCTATCTCCCTCCAGCCTAGCTGGGTCTGCTCGAAGAACTGGTGGCGTGCCATCACAACGTACAGTAATGGTGCGGGTTGTGGGCTGCGCCAGCGCCGGCACTCCCACCAACGCCACCGCCAACCCGATGATCGCTAGAACTTTCATCGTGCGCACGTGAATCTACCTCCTTTGTTGATCTCGCGCGAGAGAAGCATTGGAGATGCTGAAGACGAAGACTTAGATAGAAGAATTCCCAACAACCACCTCCCTCTTACTAAGCTTGGCTCAGATTATAGCGGTGGGAATG
>JANWXV010000120.1 GCA_025057405.1 Candidatus Bipolaricaulota bacterium
GGTATACAACAAAAATCGCGTTCCATTGCTGTCTTTAGATATTTTTGATCTTAAGCAGATTTGAAGATGACGTTGGTCAAAAAAGTTTATTTTACCGCTCGTCGCGCGCGGCACGGCTTCTTCGTGTCTTCGGAGATTTCTTTCAAACACTCAGCAAAGTCGCGTGTTCGTTGCTTAGCTCGATAGATTGCTCGCTGCTCCAAGCTTGATTTCTCCATTACTTGTGCTATCCTTAACTGTGTTCATTCAAGGAGGGAATCATGGCGCTGAAACGGGTCGAAGTCGAGCTTCCAGAGGAGCTATGGAAGCTTGCGGGAATACCACCCAAAGACGCAAGCGCGAAGTTCCAAGAGATGGTCGTTATGGAGCTGCTGCGTCAAGGGAAGCTCTCCCACGGCAAAGCCGCAGAAATCTTAAAAATAGATCGCTGGCGGCTCATGGATCTGATGGCTGCCTACCAAGTGCCAGTAAGTACGCTTACATCTGCTGAGCTAGCCGCGGAGCTCAAGCATTTGAGGCGACGGCGGGCGCAAAAATAATGAAACCTATCGTCGCAGATAGCGACCCCTTAATTGCTTTTGTACGCATTGAACGGCTAGAACTTCTGAAGAAGCTCTATAACCAGATTCTGATTCCCCCTGCTGTAGCGAAAGAGATTGCTCCCCCAGATGTTCGGAAGAAAAACTTAATCGTTCTTCAAGCTCATCCGTGGATTTCCGTGCAAGAACTTCAAGATCCTCAGATGCTGAATATGGTCTCTGCTCGTTTAGGAGAGGGAGAGCGAGCTGCTATTGCCTTGGCCTACGAGCAAGACTTAGAGCTTTTCACAGATGATGCCGAAGCGCGAAAAGAAGCCCAACGCTTAGGCATTCCCGTCTTTGGATCGCTGGCCGCGCTTCTTGATGCGAAAGAACGGGGCTTCATCCCTAAAGTAAAACCACTGCTAGACGCTTTGGTGAAAAAGGGATTCTGGATCTCTCCTAAACTCTACCAAGATGTTTTAACCAGCGCAGGAGAATCCAAGAGGACGCATCGTGAATGAATAACTACTTAATTGTCCGCCGCGCCCGGCGTGGCTTCTTCGTGTCTTCGGAGATCTCTTTCAAACACTCGGCAAACTCGCGCAGTCTCTTATCTACGAGATAGTTGATCGTCCCCTCGGGGAACTTCCCGTCGCGCCCACGCTCCCCCGCCGAAACCCCCGTCAGAATCTCGATGCCCTCGTCTATCGTGCTCACCGCCCAGATGTGAAATTTTTTCGCGCGCACAGCCTCGATAACGTCTTCGCGCAACATTAAGTTCTGCACGTTGCTCGTGGGAATGAGCACCCCCTGCTCGCCCGTCAGCCCCTTGGCTTTACACACCTCGAAAAAGCCCTCGATCTTCTCGTTGACCCCACCAATCGCTTGGACTTCCCCGTGCTGATTGACCGAACCCGTCACGGCCATCCCTTGCTTGATCGGCACCCCCGAGAGCGCCGAGAGCAGCGCATACAGCTCGGTCGAAGAAGCGCTGTCGCCCTCGACCCCTTCATAGCTCTGCTCGAAGACCAATTTCGCCGAGAGCGTCAAGGGCTTATCTTGCGCATACTTCTGCGCCAAGTAGCCACTGAGAATCAAGACGCCCTTGGAGTGAATGGGGCCGCCCAGCTCGACTTCTCTTTCGATGTCTAGGATGCCCTCGCGCCCCGGCGCGACGCTCGCCGTGATCCGGCTGGGCTTGCCAAAGACATAATCTCCAAGACTGATCACCGAAAGCCCATTGACTTGCCCGACCGCTGTGCCCTCGGTGTCAATGAGCAGCGTCCCCCGCGCGATCATCTCTTGGATGCGCTCTTGGATGAGATTGGAACGATAGACTTTCTCTTCTAATGCTTTCTGGACGTGGCGCGCGCTGATGTGCGCGGCCTTCTCTTGCAGCGCCCAGTAGTTCGCTTCGCGAATGACGTCGGCGATGGCGCCAAAGTGCGTCGAGAGTTTTTTCTGGTCTTCGGCCAAGCGCGCCGCGTGCTCCAAGAGCTTGGCGACCGCTGAGCTGTCTAGGTGCTTTAAGCGTTCTTTCTGGCAGAACGTACAGAGAAACTTCAGAAAATCTTGAATGCTCTCTGGTGAACTGTCCATGCGCGTATCGAAGTCGGCTTTGACTTTGAAGAGTTCAGGGAACTCTTCGTCGTAGGCGTGCAGCAGATAGTAATAGATGGGTGGGCCGACGAGCACAATCTTGACATCGAGGGGGATGGGCTGCGGGCGCAGGCTCTTCGTTGCGATAAACCCTAAGCGCTCACCCAGCTCTTCGATGAAGATCTCGCGGCTGCGCAGGGCGCGCTTCAGCCCGTCCCAGCTCAGCAAGTTTCTGAGAACATCTTCGATGGGCAGGACTAAGTAGCCGCCGTTGGCGCGGTGGAGCGAGCCGGCTTTGATCATCGTGAAGTCTGTGTAGAGCGCGCCGAACTGCGTCTCTTTCTCGATGCGCCCGAAGAGATGATGATAGACGGGGTTCAGCTCGACGACGACCGGCGCGCCCTGCTGCTTGCTATTCTCTACCAGAACGTTCACGGAGTATTTGCGAAAGGGCAGCTCTCTGGCCCACGCAGGAACGTCGCCCTCGGATTTCTGCTCGCCCTTGAACGGCTCGATGTTCTCCAAAATATCTTTCTGCACGGCGTTGAGATAGTCCAGCACGTCGGGAAGCTCTCGGTACTTTTCGCGCAGATCGTCCATCAAGCCGCCGACCATGTAGAGCGCGACTTGTCGGTCCAGATCGTGGAGTCTCTCTTGGGCAGATTTTTCGAGAGTGCGGATCTCTTTCATCGCGGCTTTGAGATCTTCTTGGAGGGCGTCGCGGCGGCGCTGAATATCTTCTTTGGCCGCTTGGGGGAGGGCTTGGAACTCTGTGTCACTTAACGGTCGTCCGCCCAAGACGGGGAGAATCAGAATTCCAAAGGGCGCGGCTTGCAGCATAAATCCCGCTTGGGCTGCGCTCTCCTGCACGCGATTAATAACAG
>JANWXV010000121.1 GCA_025057405.1 Candidatus Bipolaricaulota bacterium
TCTTTGTGATTGTCAACTATCACGAGTGGGCGCTCTGGACGATGGCGTTGGGGATGATCTTGAACTTCGTGGTCATCGCTGCCAACGGCGGCTATATGCCCGCTTCCGTAGAAGCCTTACGAGCTGCGGGCAAGACGAGCGTCGTGGAGAGTCTTCTATCTACGGGCAGATCGGGGAACGTGATTCTCATGAGCGATCAGACGAAGCTGAACTTTCTTGGGGATATTTTCTGGTTGCCTGCGTGGGTGCCGGGGGCGAGCGCGTTCAGCATCGGGGATGCGATATTGGCTTTGGGGATCATCTGGTTGTTGCAGGGGAAGCTGCATCACGGAAAACACGGAACAGACAGAGAAAGCACGGAAGACGCCCAGAGCCGTTTTCCGTGATCTCTGTGCTCTTCCGTGATTTCCGTGATTCAAGATGCTGGGACTTGTCGCAAGTGCGCGCACTCTGTTATAGTTAACTCATGCGCGAGCGCGACGTTCTGAAGCTCTTGAGCGAAAGACTGCCCATCGGCGACGACTGCGCCGTCATTCCGTTCCAAAAGAGAAATCTCTTGCTGACGACCGACATGCTCCATCGTCGCACGGACTTCCCCGAAGGGATGAAGCCCTATGCGATGGGCTGGCGAGCGGTTGCTGTGTCGCTCAGCGACATCGCCGCGATGGGCGGGGAGCCGTTGGGAGTCGTGATGGCTCTGGGAGCGCCTGAGTTTGAGAAGGGCTTCATCGAAGAGCTGCTCGCCGGCGCGTTAGCAATCTGCGATCTCTGTAAGACGCAGCTCTTAGGGGGCGACACCGACCGTCACGACGAGCTGACGATCGTGACGACGGCACTGGGGTGGGCCGAGCGGCCCGTCGAGCGGCGCGGCGCGCAGCCCAACGATTTGGTCTGCGTCACCGGGGATTTGGGGCGCTCCGCCGCGGCCCTCAAGCTCTTGGCAGAAGGAGAGACCAAGCAAGCTCACGAACTCTTCTGTTTTACGCCGAGGCTGGCCGAAGGGCAGGCGCTCTCGGCGTTCGTCAGCAGCATGATGGATATTTCGGATGGGCTGGCGCGCTCGCTCTATCAGCTGGGCGAAGCGAGCGACGTCGGCTTTCGCATTGACGCCACGGCGATCCCGTTTGCGCTAGAGATCGAAGAGTTGGCGCGCGATCAAGACGAACTCTTAGAGATGGGTCTGTACTTCGGCGAGGACTTCGAGCTGCTCTTCACGCTGCCCCAAAAGCATCTCTTAGAAGCGCGACGATGCTGCGAGTTCACGGTCATCGGGCAGGTGGTGCCCAAAGAGAAAGAGATCACGATGCAACTGGGCAGCGAATGGCTCGTGATAGAAGATCGTGGCTACGAGCATTGATCACCCGATCAACTGCAAGAACTCGGCGCGCGTGCGCGGGTCGCTCCTAAAGATGCCCTTGACCGCACTGGTGACCAGCTTGGCATCCTTCTGCAAGTCGCGCATCGCCATGCACAAGTGAAAGCCCTCCAATACGACACCGACGCCCTTGGGCTTGAGCACGCTCATCAGAAAGTCGGCGATCTCCTCGCCCATGCGCTCTTGAAGCTGTAACTTTCTGGAGAAGTGCTCAACGATCTGGGGGATCTTGCTCATGCCGATCACTCTCCCATCGGGGATGTAGCCCACGTGAGCCTTGCCAAAGAACGGAATGATATGATGCTCACAGAGGCTGTAGAACGCAATATCTCTGACGACGATCATTTGGTCGTATCGGACGGGGAAGATCGCGTCTCTCAGCAGTTCTTTGGGGTCTTGGCGGTAGCCCGCGGTGAGCTGGGTGATCATCTCGGCGTAGCGCTTGGGGGTCTCGCGCAGGCCAAGGCGTTGGGAGTCCTCGCCGACGTAAGTGAGCAATCGGTGAACAAACTTCTCGATCTCTCGTAGCTCTTTCATAGAGATACACTATAATACTGGGGAGAGCCTTGAGGCAAGTCGCGGCAGTTGTTGACCCAAGACGGATTTGCTATAGTAAATATTGGGTCAAGAAGGAGGTGGTGTTTGGGAGCTTCCGAGAAGTCTTGCGGACGTCACCGAGGGAGGAACTCAATTCGGCACACACAAAACTTCTGAAGGAGGGCAAGAGATGCATCGCTACTTGTTACTCGGCATAGTCTTGGTTACAGCTTTTCTGATCCCAGTGACGGATACAGGGGGCCAACAACAGGTCAAAATCGGGGGCAAGTTAGTGGTCGCACAAGGGACAGACGCCGAGTCGGTAGATCCCATTAACTTCAGCGCTTCGCCTACAGCGTCCATTATGGAGCACATCATCCAGACGCTGGTGCGCCTGGACGTAGAAGATCGGGGTGGGCAACTGGAGACGACTCCCAAGGGAGTGTTGGCCGAGAGTTGGTCGGTCTCCACGGATGGAAAAGTCTGGACGTTCAATCTGCGCAAGGGGATCAAGTTCCATGACGGCACCGATCTGGATGCCAGCGTCGTGAAGCTGAGCCTGGAGCGGGCACTTCACCCAGACTGTGCAGCGCCGTTCCGCGGGGCAGTGTTGGGACGGTTGGATTATCGGCCCGCTTCACTCACTACCGGGACTGTGGACGCCAAGAACGCGATCGTCTGGCGCGCCAATCTCTTGTTGGGGCCGGAGGGGAACAACGTCTCCGTAGCGATTGCTAGTGGCGCTTCGTTGGGCGTGAGCGTCAGCGGCTCGGCGATCACCGTGACGGCGCCCGCGGGGACACAAGCCGCCGCGGTGATCAAGGCCGTCAATGAAAACGCCGCGGCGAACAAGCTCGTCTGGGCGTCTAACGCTGCCGGTAGCGACGGCACCGGTGCGGTCGCTGCGGTAGCGGCGACGCGGCTGTCGGGCTTCTCTACGTCGGTCGAAGCTCCCGATGCCAACACCGTGAGAATTAATTTGGCGTCGCCCTTCGCACCGCTCTTGCAGCACTTAGCCCACACTGCGGCGACTGTCGTGAGCGCCAAGCGCGTCCGTGAAGCAATCGCTGCCGCGCCGCCCTGCGGCAAG
>JANWXV010000122.1 GCA_025057405.1 Candidatus Bipolaricaulota bacterium
TGCGCGCATTGCAGCGCTTCGTCCAGCGCTCTGAGTTGCTCCGCGCGTCTCCCTAAATAGTCAAGATGCTTCTGCTGCTGCAACAAAAGCTCCAAGCGCCTTTGAGTCTCTGAAGTGGTGTCTAATTGGCGTTGTATATCTTCCAAGGCTTGCTCGGCCTCGGCCTTGCCAGTGTCCCTGCCCATCTGACGGCGAATCTCTTGATAGAGCTGCTCGGTCTGTTTTGAGGGCACAACTTCTAGCTCTCGCAACGCCTGACGACATCGCTCATAGATTTGTACAGACTCTGCTGGGTTGCCGGTGTCGGCATAGCAGCGCATCAGAACGCGATAAAACTCCTCGCGATAGCGATCCGCCAGTAACGCTCGCTCGGCGTATCGTATCGCTTCGCGGCAGCGCTGGAGCTGATGCGATATCTCTGCAAGCCGTTCCAGCGCTTCGAGGGAGAGCCGACGCAACCGCTCGCGCGGCGCTATCGCCCACTCTTGGTGGTTATCTTCGGGGAGAAAGTCACCGCGATAGATCTCTAGAGCCTCTTCATAGAGCTTGGCAGCCTCTTCGTAGCGCCCTGCTTGATCGAGTCTTCTCGCTTGCTGGCACAGCTCTTGAAAAGATTCCGTATCAATCCAGCAAGATTGGGGATCAAACGCATACCCCCGCGAAAGAGTCTTGATGCAAGAGGATCTGGCTCTTTCTTTTGGGTAAAGCTCCAGCGTCTTGCGCAACTCGCTGATTCGCCCGCGCAAATTGCGGACCCCTTGCGCAGGGGGCAGATCGGGCCAGAGATACGCGACCAGGGTGTCCTGAGAGAAGCCCTGCCCCGGCTCAGTGAGCAAGATCTTCAAAAGAATCTTATCGTTCTCGGTCTGCCAGTGTCGTACCAAACGATCGTTGCAATAGACCTCAAACTTCCCCAAGAGATAAATAATTAAGCCCATAGAGCCTTCTGTACTTCGTTGTCTTTTTTATAAGCATATCTTTCAGAGGGATAAAAAGCAAATTGGGGCGAAGATAGCCCTCGCATCTGTGCCCAAGGCTCGCTATAATGGCCCTCACATATAGCAAACTTAGGGGATGAGAACATGGGCAGCTTTGATGCGCTCGTTTCGCTCTGTAAACAGCGGGGCTTTATCTTTCAGTCTTCGGAGATCTACGGGGGCATTGGGGGCTTTTGGGACTACGGTCCCTTGGGAGTTGAACTGAAAAATAATATCAAACAGTCGTGGTGGCGACGCGTCGTCCAGATGCGCGACGACATCGTCGGTCTTGATGCGGCTATTATTATGAACGCCCAGACGTGGGTCGCCAGCGGCCACGTCGAAGAGTTCACCGACCCCTTAATAGACTGCAAACAGTGCAAAAAACGCTTTCGTGCGGACGCCATTGCCAACAACACGTGTCCCGACTGCGGGGCCGTCGGGCAGTTCACCGACGTCCGAAAATTTAACTTGATGTTCAAGACTTATGTTGGCCCCGTCGAAGAGAGCGCGGCATTGACTTATCTACGCCCCGAGACGGCTCAGGGGATCTTTGTCAATTTTCAGAACGTCTTAGTCGCAACGCGCAAGAAGCTGCCCTTCGGGATCGCTCAGATCGGCAAAGCCTTTCGCAACGAGATCACGCCGGGGGATTTCATCTTTCGAGACCGGGAGTTCGAGCAGATGGAGATCGAATACTTCGTCAAGCCCGGCACCGATGAAGAGTGGCACCAGCACTGGGTCGAAGAGCGCTTGAGATGGTACATTGAAGATTTGGGTTTGCGCAAAGAGAAGATCCGCGCCCGCGCCCTGCCCAAAGAAGATTTGGCGCACTACTCCAAGGGGACGTTCGAGATCGAGTACGAGTTCCCCACCAAGGGCTGGTCGGAGATCGAGGGGATCGCCAATCGCACCGATTATGACTTAAAGAGACATTCTCAGCACTCCGGCAAGGAACTTACGTACTTCGATGAAGAGACCAAAGAGCACTATATCCCCTATGTGATCGAGCCGTCGTGCGGGGTGGATCGCATCTTTTTGGCGTTGCTCTTGGATGCCTATCACGAAGAAGAGGTGCGAGGCGAGAAGCGCGTCGTGCTGAAGCTGAAGCCGCAGCTGGCGCCCATCAAAGTCGCGGTCTTCCCGCTGTTGCGCAACCGACCAGAGATCGTGCAGAAGGCCAAAGCGCTTGCCAGCGCCCTGCGCCAAGACGTTACAGTTTGGTACGACGACACAGCGGCGATCGGGCGCTTGTATCGTCGCCAAGACGAGATCGGCACGCCCTTCTGCGTCACCGTGGATGTGCAATCGCTCACGGACAACGCCGTGACGATTAGAGATCGCGATACGATGCTCCAAGAGCGCGTGCCCATTGAGCGTGTCGCCGCGGTGATCCAGTCCAGATTACAGCTCTCGCCCTCTCTCTAATCTCACACTATGCTGAACTTGTGGGAACGCGCTCTGCTGCTCTTGCTCGTGCTTCTCTTTGGGTGTTGGGGGGAGCTGCCCTCTCAGCAGCCCGTATCCCGCCACCGAGGGATGAACTACGTCGCGTGGAACCCCGAACAGTTCGCGCTCTTGCCGTTCCCCGACGAGCTGGGTCTGTTGAAGACCCTTGGCGTGCAGGACGTCGCCGTCCCCGTCACATGGTATCAAGCCCACGCTCAAGCCACCGAGATCGCTCCCGACTTGCAGCGTTCTCTTCCCGACGGCGATCTCATACGAATCCTGCGTCGTTTGCGCGCTGCCGGATGGAGAATCTCTCTAAGACCGTTGGTGGATCTCAAGAGTGGGCACTGGCGCGGGGAGATCGCGTTCTCGCGGGAGTCCGATTGGAGGGCGTGGTTCGCGAGCTATCAGCGCTTTATTGCGCACTACGCGCAGATCGCCGCGCGCGAGGGAGTAGCGCTCTTCTCCGTGGGCACTGAACTCGAACGCACTGTTACTCGTGAACAGCAGTGGCGCGAGGTGATCGCGCGCGTTCGCGAGGTCTTCCC
>JANWXV010000123.1 GCA_025057405.1 Candidatus Bipolaricaulota bacterium
GTTTGATCTATCTCTGCGTAATTCTTCAGACGCAGCTCAAGGGGATCTATCTTCAGCTTGTGCGCCAGCTCGTCCATCAGCGACTCTAATGCGAACGTTCCCTCGACGTAGCCGGGGGCGCGAAAGGCCGACAACGGCCCCGTATTCGTGAAGACCGTGTACTGCTCGGCCTTCACGTTGGGACAGAGATAGAGCTGGCGGGCCGGGCCGCCCACCGACGGCGGCCACGTGCAGAACGCTCCGGCGCTCACTATGGCCTTCAGCTCCAGCGCTGTGAGCGTGCCGTCGCGCTTCGCGCCGATTTTTAGGTGCTGAGTTGTTGACGGGCGATTGCCCGCGGCGAGATTCTCCTCGTGGCGATCGAGCATGATCTTGACGGGCCGGCTCGTCGCTTTTGCACCCAGCGCTGCGATCACCGTGTATTTGCCTAGGCCGTTCTTGCTGCCGAAGCCTCCGCCCATATATCTTTTGATGACGCGCACCTTGTGCAAGGGCAGCCCCAGCAGTTGGGCCAATCCTGCGCGCACCCCAAAGATGTGCTGCGTCGAGTCCCACACCGTGAGAGCGTCTCCTTCCCACAGAGCGACGCTGCCATGAGTCTCCAGACAATTGTGCAGGGCGCACTGGGTCCTGAACGTTCTTTCTACGATGAGATCAGCTTGAGCGAAGCCTTGGTCTAAGTCCCCTCGCTCGTAGAGATCGGGTTTGCCGTTGAGCAAGTTCCCAGAGGGCTGCACGTTAGGAGCTTCGGGGCGCAGCGCCTCTTCGGGATCGAGCACGAAGGGCAAGCGTTCATACTCGACTTCAATGAGTTCGAGCGCATCTTCGGCAATCTCCTCGTCATCGGCGATCACGCACGCGACTTCGTCGCCGACGTAGCGCACGGTCTCGTCAAAGAGAAACGTCTGTCCTTGGCGAAAAGAGAGTTTTGGGGTGTTTTTGTAGCTGAGCACAGCGCGCACGCCGGGGAGTCTTTCGGCGCGTTGGGTATTGATATTTTTAATTCTCGCGTGCGGGTGCGGGCTGCGCAGGATTTTTCCATAAAGCATCCCCGGAAGCTGCACATCGAACGTGTACAGAGCTTGACCGGTGACGCGCTCCGGGCCGTCTATACGTTGAATCTGCTTGCCCACGAACTTCAATGGAGCTTGCGCCTCCCATGCTCTCAGACCCTCGCCCTCGACAACGACGTACTCTTCGAAGACGTGGCCCTCGAATTCTGTCTTGGTTTTTATCACTTTGGGCATATGTATTCTCCCTTCGCATTCTTTTGAATCACGGAAAACACGGAAGAAAACATAAAGCACGGAAGAAAGGCTTTTCTCAGCGATCGTTCCGTGCCTTCCGTGATTCTAACAATTCCGCTGCGCGTAACGCGGCTTTGAAGATCTTCGGATATGCTCCGCAGCGGCACAAGTTCCCCGCCAGCGCGCGCTTCACGTCTTCAAGCGTAGGCTTGGGATTCTCGTCAAGCAGCGCCTTGACGGAGATGATCTGCCCCGGGGTGCAGAAGCCGCACTGCAGCGCGTCTTCTTCTATGAATGCTTCTTGGATGGGATGGAGCTTGCCGTTGCGAGCCAAGCCCTCAATCGTCTCAATCGTTTTTCCCTCGCACTCCAGAGCTAACGCCATGCACGCGTAGATTGGCTTGCCGTCTAGCAAGACTGTGCACGCGCCGCAGGTGCCCTCGTCGCACGCCTTTTTCGTTCCCGTCAGTCCCAAATCCTTGCGTAGAGCATTCAAGAGCGTGCGGCGCGGTTCGACGAGCAGCTCGTGCGTTTCGCCGTTGACGATGAGCTTTATGGGGGTCTTGCCCGGCCCACGCACCGCGATCTTGCGCTTTTTCGGGCGAACGGCCTTCGCCGCCATAGGGGCCTCCTTAACATTGCCATACGCTGACAGTATAGTCCGACGCGCTAGCAGCGTCAACCGCTGGGCATAGCCCCCAGCATTTGCAGCCGCCCTAGCTCGCTCCGTATAATAACGCAAACTTGGAGAATCAAACTCATCGGTGGGAGGGAGTTCACAGAACGCTATGGATCTCGTATACGTTTCGGGAGTCGTCAGTCTGCTGACGCTGGGATGGGTCGGGTACTTGATCGTCCGGGTGCGTTCGTTCGACGAGGGCGAGGAGAAGATCCGCCAGCTCTCTTCGTACGTGCGCGAGGGCGCGGAAGCCTTCTTGAGAAGACAGTATTTCGTCGTGGGGGTCTTCTTGATCGCGCTCTTTGTCGTTCTGTTGGTGATGGCCCTGGCAGGATTGCTCAACGCGTGGGCGCCTTGGGCCTTTCTCACCGCAGGGGCCTTCTCAGGACTCGCCGGCTATCTGGGGATGAAGATCGCCACCTCCAGCAACGGGCGCACGACGACGGCCGCCAAGCAGAGTCTGAACCGAGCGCTGCGGGTCGCGTTTGAGGCCGGCAGCGTGATGGGATTTTCGGTTGTGGGCTTGGGATTGCTCTACATCAGCTTTTGGTTTGTCTTGCTCTATAATCTGCAAGTTCCATTGCCGGAGATCGCTCAAGTGCTCTTGACGTCGGCGATGGGAGCGAGTTCGGTAGCGCTCTTCGCGCGCGTCGGCGGCGGCATCTTCACCAAAGCTGCTGACGTTGGAGCCGATCTCGCTGGCAAAGTCGAAGCGGGAATCCCCGAAGACGATCCCCGCAACCCCGCGGTCATCGCCGACAACGTCGGCGACAACGTCGGTGACGTCGCGGGCATGGGGGCTGATCTTTACGAGTCTTACGTGGGCGCGATTATCGCCGCAGCAGCGTTGGGGATTTCAGCGTTCGCGGGTTCGACGCTCATCTGGCAGAGCGTCGCGTACCCCTTGTTGATCGCTGCTGTCGGCATCATCTGCTCTGTGGTGGGGAGCTTCTTGGTGCAGGCCCGCGAGGAAGCTTCCCAAGGCGAGCTGCTCACGGCGCTGCGCCGCGGCGTCTATACGAGTTCGGCGCTCATTGCGATTCT
>JANWXV010000124.1 GCA_025057405.1 Candidatus Bipolaricaulota bacterium
GCGGTATCTTTTGTTAGATTTGGCTCTCTTCTTTTTTTTGCTCTTGTTGCTCCTGGGAGTGTGAGCGGGCGCAAGAGCAAAGATCAAATCGTGCTCATTAGAAACACGCGCTCGACCGATAGAGAGAACCCCCACAGGCAAGCGCCCAATCACGCCTACGACAGAGTCCTTGCCGTCAATGCGCATGAAAATCAACTGCTCGATCTTGAAGTCCCGATGCGCTAAAAGCCCTGCTATAATAGTCGGCTCATAACTGGAGACCCACAGACGACGGTCTGTCATCGAGAAATAGAGCGCCGTCTCGTTCTCGCGGGGATCAACCGTAGGATCGGCGCAGATCGGCTCGCCTCGATAGCGCTTGCGCGTCTTGTACTCGATCGAATATCGTCCTTTGGATGTGGAAATCTGCACAGCCGTCGCTTCTTACACACTCTATCATAACGAAAATTCTCATAAACGCAAGTTCTCTGGCGCTTGATGAGGTCTCGATTCTCTGCTAGAGTGAACTCTATGGCTCTGTTGAGGATCGGCACCGATGTCGGAGGCACTTTCACGGATTTCGTCGTTCTGAACGAAGAGTCTGGAGAACTCTATGGCTACAAGCGCCTCTCGACCCGTCCCCCGGATCTTGGGATTCTCCATGGCTTGCAAGAGCTAGCAAAGCTCTTCGGCTTCTCTCTCGCAGAGATCAAGAGTCTTTTGCACGGGAGCACCGTAGCGACGAATGCGCTGTTAGAGAAGAGATTGGCGTGCACCGCGCTCTTAACCACCGAGGGCTTTCGAGACGTTTTAGAGATCGGTCGCCAAGACCGCCCGAAGATCTACGACTGGAACGCCGACCGCCCGGAGCCGCTTGTGCCCCGCGCGTTGCGCTTTGGCGTCCCAGAACGGCTCGACGCTCAGGGCAATATCCTGAAAAAGCTCGACCTTGAGAGCGTCACGCGGATCGCTGAGCACCTGCGCGAGGCCCGTATAGAATCTGTCGCGGTCTGCTATCTCTTCTCGTATCTCAACCCAGAACACGAGCGCCAGACGGGAGCACTTTTGCGCGCTCGGTTGCAGATCCCCGTGACGCTCTCTTCGGAGTTGCTCCCCGAATATCGGGAGTACGAGCGCACGGCGACAACGGTGCTCAACGCTGCGCTTCGCCCCATCATCGAAGACTATCTCTCCCGACTAGGAACGGAGCTAGATAAGCTGGGCATGCGCGCTGAGCTGCAGATCATGCAGTCGAACGGCGGACTCACGACGGCCCGCCAAGCGGGAGAGCGCGCGGCCCAGATGCTGCTCTCCGGCCCGGCCGCGGGGGTCGCTGGAGCGCGCTACGTTGCTAAGCGAGCGGGCTTCGAGAACGTCATCACGCTCGACATGGGCGGCACCAGTACCGACGTCTCGTTGGTGCGTGAGGGCCAAATCGCCTGGAAACCCGAAGGCTCTATCGCCGGTCGCCCCGTGCGCCTTCCCATGGTAGATGTGCAATCTATTGGCGCGGGGGGAGGCAGCATCGCGTGGCTAGACGCGGGCGGTGTCTTGCGAGTTGGGCCGCAGAGCGCGGGGGCCAACCCCGGCCCGGCGTGCTACGGAAGATCTGAGCTTCCCACTGTGACCGACGCTCAGCTCGTCTTAGGACGACTCGATCCCGACGTCCCTTTGGGAGGGCAGCGATTAGATCGAGCGCGTGCTCAAGCGGTGATCTCCGAGAAGATCGCACGCCCGCTGAAGCTCTCCCTCGAAGAGGCAGCGCTAGGTATTTTGGAGATTGCCGATGCTCAGATGGAGCGCGCGATCAGATTGATGACCGTCGAACGCGGGCTGGATCCCAGAGATTTTACGCTGCTTGTCTTTGGAGGTGCAGGGCCGCTTCATGGCGCGAGCCTCGCGCGACGCTTGAAGATCCAGAGAGTCTTAGTGCCCAAGCTCTCGGGATTGTTGTCAGCTTTCGGGCTGCTCGTCAGCGAGCCGATTCAGGATCTCGTCCAGACGTTCATCCAGCCCTTGGAACGTTTAAACACGAGCGAGATTGACCGTCTCTTTCTGCAGCTTCAGCGCAAAGCCCAAAAGCGCCTGCACGGCTTTGATCAGATAGAGTATCTTCGCTCTTTGGATCTGCGCTATCGCGGGCAGTCGTACGAACTCAACATCGAGCTGAGCCATCAAGAGTGGGCTGCGCTCTTTCACCAAAGACATCAGCAGCTCTATGGCTATGCGCTGCCGGAGCGCCCCATAGAAGTTGTCAATCTGCGGTTGCGAGCCATAGGGCGTCGTGCGCTGCCCGATCTTTTCGGCAAGAGTGAACGGCTCTTGGCGGCTCCAGCTCGTCGTGAGCGCTCTCGCGCGATCTGTTTTGCCGAACACGGCTGGCTCACGAGCGCTCTCTACCATCGTGAAGATCTCGTGCCGGAGAGCGAGGTGCGCGGCCCGGCGCTCATCCTCAGCAGCGAGAGCACGGCGCTCATCGAACCGCATCAGTGGGCCTGGGTAGATAAATCTGGTAATCTCTTGATCGAAGTTGCGCCCGGTGGCTAGAGTTACAAGCTGGCCCTCACCCCCGTCCCCTCTCCCGTAGGTGAGCTACGGGAGAGGGGGGGCCGCAGGCCGGGGTGAGGGCCTTCATCAGTCTCAGTGGTTAAGTTGTGAAGAACGATTTAAAATAACCGTTAGGAGGAGCCGATGCAACGCAGAGTCTTTTTGCAGGGACTTTTGGGCGGTGCGCTCTGGGGGATAGCGCGTCCATATGAATATGAAAGAGTGAAAGCCCAGGGTCGCAGCGACGTCAGCGACTGGCCGCTCTTTCGGCGCGATCTGGCGCGCACCGGGCGTGCGGTCAAGACGGGCAAGATCACAACCCCCAAAGAGCGCTGGAGCGCCTTCACGCGCGGGCTGGTCGAGTCGTCGGCCGCCGTAGGAGACCTAGACGGCGACGGGAGGCTCGAAGTCGTCGTCGGCTCG
>JANWXV010000125.1 GCA_025057405.1 Candidatus Bipolaricaulota bacterium
TCACGGTGTTCCAATCGCGCGCGACGGTCAGCCGGTCGGCGCGCAAGTCGAGCCAGAAAGCTTCGGTATTGGCGCTCTGAACCGCCAGCGCTGTTGTCTGTGCAGAAGCGATCGCGGCTATCGCTACGCCCAAGCGCAGCCAACCGCGCCAGCGCGCCACCAGATCGAGCCGGCTCCATCTATCTACGACCAAGAGCAACAGAGCACCGAGCAGCCCAAAGAGTATATTGGGGATCCAAGGGGCGAGGCTGGGCAGGAGCAGATCGCGCTTGCCCAGCGTAGACGTCCACAGCAAGAGCCCCTGATAGCACGCGACGAGCACGACGCTGAGGATCACGCCCGCGGCGCGCCCCCGTGGCGCACCCCCTTGCGCGAAGATCAGACTCAGCGGCGCGCCAAAGAGCGCAAAGATGATCGCCGAGAGGGGCACAGCAATTTTAGTGTGATACTCGACGATCAGACTCTGCGCTTCTAGCCCATTTCTGCGCAGCAGCGCGATCTGTTCGCCGATCTCAGAGAGGCTCATCTCGGGCGGGGTGCGCTGCTCCAGAAAGAGCTTCTGGAGATACGGGCCAGCGTAGAGCGAAAGCTGCTCAAACGCGATAGAGTATTCAAACTCGCCGCGGTCGTTCAATTTATGGACCTGCCCGCGTCTCAGCCGCCAATAGTCTCCATCCCAAAAGCCTTCGTCGGCTGCGATAATCTTGGGGAATTTTCCGCCGAGTTCGGGAAGCTCCTCGTCGCCGCGGTGATCGAAGACCAAGATCGTTTTGAGCGTCTGGGTCTGGGGATCGTAGCGCTCGACATAAGCCGAGGCCGAATCGGTCAACTTGAAGAACGTATCTTCGCGGATCTGCGGCGCGGAGCGTATCAAGAAGATCTGGCGCAAGAGATTAAAGTGCTGATGGTTCGCCCAGGGGACGACGACCTCTCCGACCCCCAGCGCGGTCAGGGCCGTCAGCGCGCCCATGAGAAAGACGGGCCACATCAGCCGTCTTAGGGAGTAGCCCGCGGCTTGGAGCGCAATCAGCTCGCGATCGTGGCTGAGGCGTCCTAAGGCCCAGAAGATCGCAAAGAGCACCCCGACGGGCAGCCCATAGACGAGCAGCTCCGGGAGCCGATAGAGCAAGACCTGGATGAGCAGGCCAAATGACAGCTCGCGGTCGAGCATGAAGTCCGAAAGCTGCTGAAAGAGATTCAAAAAGATAAAGAGCACAAAGCCCGCCACGGCCAAAAAGAACGGGAAGACCATCTCCCGGAGCAGATAACGATCCACGAGAAACATCGCGCTGCTAGTCTAGCAAACACGCGCGAAGATGCAAATGCTCCCCCTCCCCTTGACAACTGTATATTTGTATGCTATACTGATGACTGCTATGAGAGAGCCACTGACGGAGAAGCAGAGACGGATTTTGGATTTTATTGTTGAGAGCATTTCGGAGCACGGGATGCCGCCGACGCTGCGCGAGATCGCTGAGGCTTTTGGGATGCGCTCGGTGCGGAGCGTTCAGACGCATCTAGAAGCCCTGGAGCGCAAGGGGGCGATCCGGCGCTTGATGGGAAAATCGCGCGGGATTGAAGTGTTGGCGAAGGCGCAGAGACGCGAGCGCGGGATTCCGGTGGTGGGGCAGATCGCAGCTGGACGTCCGATCCCTGCGGTCGAAGATATTCAAGAGGTGCTGAACTTGGATGTCTGGTTTGGGCGGGATGCGCGTCCTTTTGCGCTGAGAGTGCAAGGCGATAGCATGATCGAAGCTGGGATTCTCCATGGCGATCTGGTGATCGTGCAGCCGCAGCAGATCGTGCAGTCGGGCGAGATCGTCGTGGCGATCCAAGAGAACGAAGCGACGGTGAAGTTCTTGATGATGAGAGAGAACCAGCCGTGGCTCGTCCCGGCGAACCCGCGCTATAAGTCGGTGCCGTTGGGCGATGGTCACATCGTCGGGCGGGTGGTCGGCGTCGTGCGACGGGTCAAACAGTCAGCACACCATCTACAAGAGATTCTCCAGAGGAGGGAGACCGATGGGCAAGCAAGAAGTGCTCACTAGCGTATTGGATGGGCTGCGCCGCAAGTACGGCGAGGGCGCGATCATGTGGCTGGGGGAGCAGAGCAAGCTCCCGGTGGAGACGATCCCGACGGGGTCGCTGGCGCTCGATGTGGCGTTAGGGATTGGAGGAGTGCCGCGGGGCAGAATCGTCGAGATTTTTGGTCCCGAATCTTCGGGCAAGACGACGCTGGCGCTGCATATCTTGGCGCAGGCGCAGCGGCGCGGCGGTGTAGCTGCGTTTATAGATGCCGAGCACGCGCTCGATCCCACGTACGCCAAAGCCATCGGCGTAGATTTAGATAAGATCTTGCTCTCGCAGCCCAATTCTGGGGAACAAGCGCTGGAGATCATGGAGACGCTGGTGCGCAGCGGCGCTGTAGATATTATTGTCGTGGATTCGGTAGCGGCGCTCGTCCCCGAGGCTGAAATCGCCGGGGCGATGGGCGATGCGCAAGTGGGGTTGCAAGCGCGCCTGATGAGCCAAGCGATGAGAAAACTCGCCGCGGCGATCTCGCAATCGAAAACGACCGTTGTCTTTATCAATCAGATTCGCCAGACGATCTCCGGGACGGGCTGGGGCCCCTCGACGACGACGACCGGGGGCTTGGCGCTGAAATTTTATGCTTCGGTGCGCATGGAGATCAAGCGCTTGGGGAGCATCGAAGAGGGCGATAATCGCGTGGGCAGCGAGACGGTGGTCAAGGTCGTCAAGAACAAGCTTGCGCCGCCGTTCAAAGAGGCGAAGTTCGATATCATCTATGGGAAAGGGATTGTCTATGAGCGCGAGTTAATTAAGACGGGGGAGCAGTTGGGCCTAGTGAAGAAGAGTGGGTCATGGTTTAACTTCGGG
>JANWXV010000126.1 GCA_025057405.1 Candidatus Bipolaricaulota bacterium
ACGGAGATGCTCTCGGAACTCTTGCAAATAGACACGACCAATCCCCCCGGCGACGAGCACAAAGCGATTGAGTATCTTCAGAAGAAGCTCCAGAAAGAGAAGATCGAGAGCGAGATTTTAGCCAAAGACCCCAAGCGCGCGAATCTGATCGCACGGCTCAAGGGGAAGCGTCCCGGCAAAAGGCTGCTCCTGCTCTCGCACGTGGACGTCGTCCCCGTCACCGATCCCAAGCGTTGGAAGTATCCTCCGTTCAGCGGCGCGATCGCCGAGGGCTGCGTCTGGGGCCGGGGCGCGTTAGATATGAAGTGCATGACGGCGATGGAATTCACGGTAATGGCGCTCTTTCAGCGTGCCAAGCTCGACTTCGCCGGCGAGCTTATTTTAGTGGCGGCCGCTGACGAAGAGAAAGGTTCGGTCTATGGAGCAGAATGGCTCTGCAAAGCCCACCCCGAGAAGATGCGCGCCGACTGGGCGCTCAACGAAGGTGGCGGGCTGCCCGTCCAAATCGGGAACAAGACGTTCTATACGATCAATGCTATCGAGAAGGG
The DNA here is from genome assembly GCA_025057405.1 of Candidatus Bipolaricaulota bacterium. Lineage (GTDB taxonomy): Bacteria > Bipolaricaulota > Bipolaricaulia > RBG-16-55-9 > DRXL01 > SKYB132. The sequence continues at coordinate 549 of JANWXV010000126.1, forward strand.
CCTGTGGTGGTTCAAAGTCCGGGTGAAGGGCAGCTCGGGGCACGGCTCGATCCCCCACGCGAACAACGCCCTCGCCAAGTCGGCTTTTATTATAGACAGAGTCGCGCGTTATCAATTCCCCAAGAAGATCGCGCCCGCGGTGCGCGAGTTTATCCTACGAGCCGGTGAGGCCCTCGGCCCAGAGATGCACAAACTTGCGCTCGTCTTGGTGGACGAGACCAAAGAACTCGATCTTCCCCACTTGCCCGCGAACTCCCCCGTCAGCGCTCAGCTCTTAAATGCCCTCGTGCGCACCACGATCTCCCCCACGATGATCCACGCCGGCGTCAAAGAGAACGTCATCCCCGACAGTTGCGAGTTCGTCCTAGACTGCCGGCTCGTCCCCGGCTACACCCGCGAGCGCGTGCGCGAGATCTTGCTTGAGCTGGCCGGAGAGTACAAGAACGATCTGGAGATCGAGACGATCAACGCGCACGAGGTCTCGGAGTCCCCCCTAGACGATGAGTTCTATAAGCTGATCGAAGCGACGATTCGCGAAGAGGTTCCCGGAACGGGGACGATCCCACTGATGCTCACAGGAGCGACGGACTCGCGCTTTGTGCGCGAGTTGGGCGTCAAAGCCTACGGCTTCTGCCCGATGTCCACCAAGATGAATCTTGCCGACCGCGAGAGGCTGATTCACAACGACAACGAGCGCATTGACGTAGAGAGCTTAGAGCTGGGAGTACGGGTGCTCTCCAAGATCGCGATGAGAGCGCTCGATGCCAAACTATAACAGTAGGGGCGAGGTGGCCTCGCCCCTACTCTCTTGCTCTCACTTCAGAGGGACGACGTTTTTGGCGCGGAGGCCCTTGGGATCGTTCTCGATCTCGAACTCGACGGCTTGGCCCTCGCGCAGCGTCTTGAAGCCTTCGGCTTTGATGGCCGAAAAGTGCACGAAGACATCCGGGCCGCCGTTGTCCTGAGCGATGAAGCCAAAGCCCTTGGCCTCGTTGAACCACTTGACTTTGCCCGTCGCCATGCGAAACTCCCTCCTCTGGCCTCGATTTGCTGCTCGACGGCAACGACCTGCCTTGGGAAGGATCACTTCGCCGGCAACGTCATTGGTCTGAGCGATCGCACTCTGGTGCCACATTGAGTTCGACCGCTGGCAGTATAACGTCCCGATGCTCTCTTGTCAAGGGCCTGGGGGCAAGCTGCGCTCACGACGGCTACACCGTGACAGCGATTTGCTTAGCTTGGGTGGTCGGCTCCGGCACGGGTTGTCCTGCCTCTTTGAGAGCTTCGATATAGAGAGCGATTGCCTCTTGCATGAGCTTTTCCGTCTCCTCCAGCGTATCCCCGCAGGCGATGCAGCCGGGCAGATCGGGCACATAAGCTGAGTAGTTCTGGCCCGTCCACTCGTAGATGACAAGATATTTCTTCATGATGTATTCTTAGAACCAGCCGTCTTCTCTAAGGCGCTTGAGCGCATCGCGTACTTTCAAAGCCTATCACACGCTGCGTGCCTTCACCGTAGTAGAAGAGTCGGTACCGCGTCCTCCCGACTTGAACTCGCAGCTCGCGGAGTCTGCCCTCCACCTAACTACCAAATGTCCATCAGGAAGCCTATTTAAGAACTCCTCGACGGGACGCAAGCCATTCTCGTCTTGATAAAAATCAACCTCCCAGATCACGTCCTTATGATATATTTTTAGAGATATACAGTCAATTCTTCAAATATATTTATATTCCAGCAGCACAGCCATCAGCGCGCTTGTCGCTCCCCGCGATATACGCCCCCGACGGCAATCTCCAGATGATCTGCCCACGCCCAAATCGTCCACTAGGCTGGGCAATCTTGACGCTATGCCCCCGCGCCCGCAAGCTCTCTATAATCTTGGGATCGGCGTCGGACTCGATCTCGATCTCCTTCGATCTGACCCACTGCCAACGCGGAGCATCCAAGCTCGCTTGTGGGTTCATCCCGTAATCTACGGTGTTCACGATCATCTGAAGATGCCCCTGCGGCTGCATGAAACCGCCCATCACCCCAAACGGACCAACGGCCTTCCCGTCTTTGGTCAAAAATCCGGGGATGATCGTGTGATAGGGACGCTTCTTGGGTTGCCAAGCGTTTGGGTGTTGAGCATCTAAGCTGAAGCACGCGCCGCGATTCTGCAACGCGATCCCCGTCTGGGGCACGACGATCCCAGAACCAAAGCCCATATAGTTGGACTGAATGAAACTTACCATCATGCCGTGGCTATCGGCTGTGCAGAGATAGACCGTCCCCGCGCTGTAGGGATCGCCGGGGAGGG
>JANWXV010000127.1 GCA_025057405.1 Candidatus Bipolaricaulota bacterium
ACAGAATAAGGGCGCCGTCTCACGGCTTCGGTCAGCTCGCCGGCCTCTTCGTAGCCCACATACCCCGGCGGCGCACCGATGAGACGAGAGACCGAGAAGCGCTCCATATACTCGGACATATCAATGCGAATCAGAGCCTCTTCGTCACCGAAGAGAAACTCAGCGATCGCTTTGGCCAACTCGGTCTTGCCCACGCCCGTCGGCCCCAAGAACAAGAAGCTGCCGATGGGGCGCTTGGGGTCTTTGACCCCCGCGTAAGCGCGTCGAATCGCGCGCGACACGGATTTTACCGCTTCGTCTTGATTGATATAGCGCTTGTGCAGCTCGTCTTCCATCATCAAGACTCTCTTGGACTCTTCCATCTTCATGTGGCCGACGGGCACGCCCGTCCAGCTCGAGATCATCTGCGCGACGTCATCTTCTGTGACCACAGCTTCGTATTCGTGAAACTGCATCTTGAGTTCGCGCAGCTTCTCTTGCAGCGCGCGCTCGCGGTCGCGCAGCTCGGCGGCTTGCTCGTAGTTCTGTTCGGTCACCGCGGCGTTCTTCTGCTCGGCCAACGCGCGCAGTTGGTCTTCGAGTTCACGAATCTCCGGCGAGAACGAGCTGGTCTCCAAGCGCTTCTTGGCGGCGGTTTCGTCTATGAGGTCAATCGCTTTGTCGGGCAAGAAGTGATCGGTGATATAGCGATCAGAGAGCTTCACGGCAGCCCAGAGGGCTTCATCGCTGATCTTGACGCGATGGTGGGATTCGTAGCGCGGGCGCAGGCCCTTGAGAATCTTGACAGTGGCTTCAATCTGCGGCTCTTCGACTAAAATTTTCTTAAAGCGGCGCTCCAGCGCTGGGTCGCGCTCGATATACTTGCGATAGTCGTCCAGCGTTGCTGTGCCAATGCATTGGATCAAGCCCGAAGCCAGCGGGGGCTTGAGAATCGCCGAAGCATCAATTGCGCCCTCAGCGCCGCCCGCGCCGACGACCGTGTGCAGCTCATCTATGAAGAGCACGACGTTGCCCGCTTCGACAACAGCGTTGACCAAGCTCTTGAGGCGCTGCTCAAATTCACCTCGATATTTCGTGCCCGCGACAATCGCGGCCATGTCCAGCTCAATAATCTCTTTGCCCAAGAGCGGCGCGGGAACGCTTCCCGATGCGATGCGCTGCGCTAAACCCTCGATGATGGCCGTCTTGCCTACGCCCGGCTCGCCCACGATCACCGGGTTGTTCTTCTTGCGCCGTGAGAGCGTCTGAATGATGCGATTGATCTCCTCTTCGCGCCCGATAACCGGGTCTAAGCGCCCGGCGCGGGCTTCTTCTACTAGGTTGCGCCCGTACTCAAAATTCTTGAACTTGCTGCGCTCCTCGCGGCGCAGGCGCGCGCCAACCCCCGCTTGCAAGGGCGACAGATACCGCCGGACTTTGCCGGCGTCTATGTCAGCGCGATGGAGGATATGCGCAGCGATGCTGTTGCCCTCTTCGAGAATCCCTAAGAGCAAGTCTTCTAGCGAGATCAGGGTGTGCCCGTAGCGGCGCATCTCTTCGTAGGCGCGGGTGATGATGCGCTTGAGCTGGGGGGTGGGCTGAAGCTCGCTGGGGACGAAGCGCGAGTCGCCGCGCCCGACCTCGCGCTCAATCTCGCGCGCCAGACGCTGATAGTTCAGCCCATTCGCTTCTAAGAGCCGGCAAACTTCGCTGTTGCGCATCTTCGTGAACGCCAACAGCAAGTGCTCTGTGCCGACGTAGTCGTGGCCCCATGCTTCTGCTTCTTTATAAGCGATCCCGATGGCTTGCTGAGATTCTCGCGAGAAGAGATTGTACATCTCGTGCATAGTTCGTCGTACCTCCGGGGCCACTGCAAGGCGCCCGCTTCGATTATAAGTGGGCTGATCGCGACTGTCAAGGATTTTTCGTCACGTCTCGGTGAAGCCGCGCACGCGCTTGAGGTAGAGCAGGATCCCTTGGGTGTTCATCTCGATCTCGCCGCGTAGGATCGGTTCGGGATAGTGCTCTTGGAAGCGCGGCCCCTCGCGCTCGACAAAATAGCGCTTGACGGCAGCATCGTCGCCCAACCGGCGCTTCTGCGCTTCGACATCGGCGACCCACGCGCGCAGCATCTCGGCGTAGTCGTCGAGCAGTTTGATCTGAGTATGCGCGCCCCAGTGCGTGTAGAAGAGCACTCTGGGCGCTAACGCTTTCAAACGCTCTAGGGTCTCTAAGCTCTGCTCTAAATGAAACGCCGGGGGCGGGGTCGTCAGAATCAGCCCCGCTGCCCACGGACGATAGATCCCCGCGGCGTCGGCCGTGAACAGCCCGCCCGTCTTGCGCTCGTAGAGACAGATCTGATGCGGCGCGTGTCCGGGCGCGTGGAGCACGTCTAACTGATAGCCCCCGCCCAGATCGAGCGACTCCCCGCCCTTGACGACGATCAAGCGCTCTGGGGGAGTGGGCCGGAGCGTCCCGTAGAAGCCGAACATCGGGCCGACGGCACGCTTGACGCTCTCCAGAAGCTTGGTCGGATCTACTAAGTGAGGCGCGCCCTGCTCGTGGATGACGACTCTGGCGTTGGGGCAAGCGTGGGCTAAGTCTCCCGTCCCGCCGGCGTGATCGAGATGGACGTGGGTAGGGATAATATACGCGACGTCTTCGGGACGGATTTTTAATTCGTTGAGGGCGCTCAGCGTCTTCTCCAAGGTGTGCGAGAAGCCCGTCTCGATGATCGTCGGGCGCGGGGTCTTTAAGATATAAAGCGAGCCGTAGCGGGGCAGCCCCAGCATCTCCGTGTCTAAGATATAGATATTCTCTGCGACTTTTTCTGTGAGCATCATGGGTTGCCCTTTG
>JANWXV010000128.1 GCA_025057405.1 Candidatus Bipolaricaulota bacterium
ATACCATCAAACCCTTTCTGGCCCAGCGTGAAGACTTCGATGGTCTTCTTCTCTGGATCTACAAGCCAATACTCAGTGACCCTCGCGCGCGCGTAGAGCTTCTTCACCTATTATAGCGTTATAGCGCACTCAGACTTGAGCAGCGACTTGCTCGGTCTTCGCTTCTTTGAGGGACTCTTGGTGATAGAGATAGCACGCGACGGCGTGCCCCGATTCGATTTCTTTGAGCGCCGGGCGCGCCGCGTCGCAAAGGCCCTTCATAAACTTGGGGCAGCGCGGATGGAAGAAACAGCCCTTGGGCAGGTGGATCGGCGAGGGCGGCTCGCCGGGGACGACTTGACGCTGACGCTGACGGTTGGCCGGGTCTGGCTCCGGTACGGCTTCGATGAGATGCTGCGTATACGGGTGCAACGGACGATCTATGATCCGACGCGACGGCCCCAGCTCGACGAGACTGCCCAGATACATCACGCCAATTCGATGAGCATAATGTCTGGCAGTAGCGATGTCGTGAGTAATATAGAGCACGGCCATCCCGCGTTCTTTCTGTTGCTCATGCATCAGTTGCAAGATCTCAGCGCGACTGGAGGCGTCGATCATCGAGACGGGTTCGTCGGCCATGAGATAATCAGGGTTGAGGATGAGCGCGCGGGCTAAGGCGACGCGTTGACGCTGCCCCCCCGACATCTGATGGGGAAATTTTTGCATAAACTCCCGCACCGGATGCAGCCGCAACGCCTCTAAGAGCGCCTCGACTTGCGCGAGGCGCTCGGAGCGGCTGCCGATCTTGTGAATAATCAGAGGCTCTTCAACGATCTGAGAGACCGTCATATAGGGGTTAATACTCGAATACGGGTCTTGGAAGACAGCTTGCGCCCGTCGTCGGAACTCTTTGAGCATTCCTTCGCTCACGTGCGAAATCTCTCGGCTGTCGAACCAGACGCGCCCTTGGGTGGGGCGCTCCAAGCGCAACGAGACGCGCCCCAGCGTCGTCTTCCCGCTCCCAGACTCTCCCACCAACGCGACGATCTCTTGCGCAGCAATCGAGAGCGAGACGCCATTGACCGCGTGCACAATGCCCCGCTGAAAGAGTCCGCGTCGCAGCGCAAAGTGCACGTGCACGTCTTCTAAGCGTAGCATATTCTTCTTCACCCTCACCCCTGTTCCCTCTCCCTTTTAAGGGAGAGGGGGGCTGGCTCGGCTAGCAACCAGCAGAGGGCGCGACTGCCATGCGGCGTCACACACAACGGCGGCGGTTGCTCGCAACGCTCAAAGACATACGGGCACCGCGGCGCAAAGCGACAGCCCTTCGGGGGATCTATCAATCCCGGCGGTGCCCCCGGAATAAACGACGGGGACTTGTCCGAGTGCAGCAACGGCATACTCTCCAGCAGCCCCTGCGTGTACGGATGGGTCGGACGCTGCAAGATCTCTTCTATCGGGCCTTCTTCGACCAATTGTCCCGCGTAGGCGATCCCCAGACGGTCGCAGAGATCGCTGGCCAGCGCGATGTCGTGCGTGATGAAGATAAACGTCAGCCCCAGCTCGGATTTCAGCTTTTTCAGTAAGTTCATAATCTGGGCTTGGACGCTCACGTCCAGAGCCGAAGTCGGCTCATCGAGAATCACTAAGCTAGGGTTAAAGACCAGCGCAGTGGCCAGCACGACGCGCTGCTTCATCCCCCCGGAAAGCTCATGAGGGAAGCGCTCGGCCGTCTCCGGCGACAGCCCCACCAACTGCAAGATCTCTCGGACGCGCGCGAATGCCTTCTCTTTGGGGATTTGCCCGTCTTGCAAGAGAGGCTCAGCGATCTGATAGCCGACTTTCAGCACGGGATTGAGCACGTTCATCGCGCCTTGAAACGCCATCGAGATCTTGCGCCAGCGGATCTGACGCCGAAACTCCTCATCGGAGAACGCGAGCAGCTCGCGCCCGTCGAGCCGCACGCTGCCCGTGTAGGTGTGGACGTTCTTGGGCAATACTCGGATCAGCGCCAGCGTGATGCTGCTCTTGCCGCAGCCCGACTCCCCTACGATCCCCAAAGCTTCGCCCTTCTCGAGCGCAAACGAGACGCGATCCACCGCGCGCACCGGGCCGCGATGCGTGTCGTAATAGAGCGTCAAGTCTTGGACTTCTAAGAAAGCCATTCACATTCTCCTCAGGCGCGGGTTGACGATGGGTTCCAAAGCGAGAGCTAATAACAAGAACGTCACGGCCGTGAAGACGATCAGCAACCCCGGTGGGAGCACCCACCACCAATAGCCCAGATAGACAGCGCCTGTGCGGAAGCCGCGCTCCAGAATCTGCCCCCACGTGGGCAGCGACGGGTCTCCCAATCCCAAAAAGCTCAAGCCCGCTTCGGTCAGAATAGCCGAGGGCGTGAAGAAGATGAGCTGTGCAAAGATATACGGTCCCAATTGAGGGAAGATATGCCGCGCCATGATCCGCCAGCGCGACGCCCCCAAGCTCTTCTCGGCTTCTATGAGTTGGCCTTCGCGCAACTGCAAGACCATCGGGCGTAAGATAATCGTCAAGCCTGTCCAGCCAAACGCCGCGATAAACAGCATAATATAAAAGAGATTCGACCCCAAGAGCACGACGAGGAAGATCAGCAACGGCAGCGTGGGCACGCTGACGACGATGTCGGTAAATCTCTGAATAGACGCATCCACCCAGCCCCCCAGATAGCCACTGAGAATCCCCAGAGCGGCCCCGACGAACGTCGTGATGATCGAGACGAACAGGCCGATGAAGAGCGCGACGGGGAAGCCAAAGAGCAGCCCTTGCGCTAAATCTCGGCCAATCGTATCCGTTCCCATCAAGCC
>JANWXV010000129.1 GCA_025057405.1 Candidatus Bipolaricaulota bacterium
CACGGGGTCAATCGTGCCGTACTTGGGGACGCCCATGAGCGAGACGAACAGCTCATAGGGTCGGCTCCATCTATTGTTTTGGAGCGCGACGGGGATCTCTTCGGGGGGAGCGGGGGTGGGGTCGTGGCGCACGACGATGCCGGGGAACTCGCGCAGGAGCGTCTGCTCAAAGCGGGCGTACTCGTCTTGGGGAATCCAGCCCGAGATGACCAACGCATACTCTGTGTAGCCGAAGCGCTCCGCAGCTTCGATCTGCGCCAGTCGGTTCTCCAACGCGACGCGCAGGGCGAGGACGCGCGCGCCGTGCTCGCGCCCTAGCTCTTGCAGCTCTCTCTCCAACTCACGCAAGCGCTGGGGGCTTTCGGTCAGATCGCGCTTGATCTGTGTAATTGCGTCCGGGAGAGGCAGCGTCGCCGGGATGTGCGCGGGGAACGCCAACGGGCGCAGCCCCTTCGCTTCGAGATACTGACGCACAGCGTCGGCGTACTCGGGCGCAATCTGAATCAACAAGACGACCCGCTCCGGGGGCAAGACGCGATAGACCAACGCATATTTTCCCGCGAGGCGCTCTTGAAGGGTCTGTTGGATCTCTGGAGGGCGCACGTGGCGCGTCTCGCCCAGCCCGGCGATTAGCGTGTGCTCTGGACGGTTGGGGAGGGTCTTGAGCAGTGCTTCAGCGGCTTCGACGAGATCGCGCATCTGCTGGGCGGCTTGGACATGCTCTTGCAGTTGGCGCTGCTCGATGACCAAGCGGCGCACGCGCTCTTCGAGCGCTTCGATCTCGGCTTGCACGGGGGAGATCTCTGCGATCTTGATCTTGGTGGGGCTGGGCGCGGAAGCGTGCGCGGGCAGGAGATCGCAAAGGCCCTTGGTTTTGAGTAAGAGCTGTCCGAGTCTCTGTTGCTCTTGGGGATGGTGCAATCTGTGCAGGGACGGATCAGGAGACAGGGCCTCGATGTGCAGAACCCCTAGCTGCTGCAAGCGCTGCACGAGCGCCTCTTGGCGCTGGCGGGTGGAGATCACGCAGAGTCGGGACATGGGGCGCTGCATAATCAGTGGGGGAGAAGCTCCCGGCGGAGTCGTTCGAGCACGTGGGCGGGGTTGGCGCGTTGGGTCAGGTGCTGGGCGGCCAGCTGCCCCTCGGCGAGAATGCGCTGGACTTCGGCTTCTATTTGCGCGTGGACTTCGGCGCGGCGGCGCTCGCACTCTCGCTGGAGGGCCTGGCGCGCCTGGGCTTTGCGGCGTTCGGCTTGCTCGCGCGCCTGCTGGAGAATCTGTTCGGCTTGTTCACGGGCCGTGTGCAAGCGTGCCGCGATCTCTTTCTCTTTCTCGTGGATCGCGATCAGCTCGGCGAAGCGCTCCTCTGGGGTTGGCTGCCGCTCTCGCTCTTTGATGTCCGCCATCGGGACCCTCTCATCGCTCTTCGTCAACAGACAAAGAGAACGGATTAGCGGATGGTGTCAATCCGTTAATCCGAGGACTATCCGTTGACCGATTCTTCGGAGTTGTTAAAGAGTATAGCAGAGCGCGCGGGGGCTTGCAACTTTTCTGATTCTTCGGTCAGCGCAGCGCCCGCACGTGCGGCCAGCGCCACCAGACAAAGAGCGCAAAGCCTAGACAGATCAATGCCCCCAGCGAGAGCGCCACCGGCGCGCCGAATCGCTCGGCAACCGCTCCCACCTGCAAGCTGCCAAAGGGCAGCATCCCCATAAACATTAACGTATATAAGCTGAGAATCCTCCCCCGCAGCTCCCCCGGCACGATCGTCTGCAAGAGCGTATTCGTGAGGGCGTTCTGGGTGATCAGCCCCCAGCCAAAGCCCACCAACGCGACGAGCGAGAGCGCGAAGATTTTAGACTGCGCAAAGATTAAGAGCATCACGGGGAAGACGAAGTTTCCCATACTGAGCAAGAAGCCCTTGCGCTGATAGTTCCCCAGCGACGCCAAGATCAGCGCGCCGGAGAGCGCGCCCAGCCCCGCCGCGGCCATCAAAAACCCATAGCCCTGCGGGCCGACTTTAAGAATCTCGCCGGCGTAGAGGGGCATGAGCGTCACATACGAGAACCCAAAGATACTCGAAATCCCCATGAGGCTGAGCAGCGCCAAGACGCGCCCGTCGCGGCGGGCGTAATCGAGTCCGGCCCACAGGCTCCTCCAGACCGAGTCGTGATTATTATTCTCGGGGTGCGGCTGGCGCTCCAAGAGCAGCAAGCCCACGAGGACCCCTAAGTACGAGAGCGCGTTGAGCGCGAAGCAGACGCCGATGGCGATGCGGGTCGCTTCGACGGAAGAGAACGCAAAGTGGGCTTGCACCCACGCGCTGAGGGCACCCAAGAGCGTCCCGGCGATGGCCGGGCCGACGATGCGCGTGCCGTTAAAAGCCGTCGAGTTCAGGGCGATGGCGTTCATTAAATCTTCTTTGGAGACGAGTTCGTGGATGAGCGATTGGCGGGCGGGGGTATCGAGCGCGTTGATCGTGCCCAACAGAAACGCGAGTGCGATGACGTGCCAGACTTGGATGACGCCGGTGAGGGTCAGCGTGGCGAGGAGCGTCGCTTGCAGGAGCGAGGCGCTCTGGGTGAAGAGCACGAGTTTATGCCGGTCGAAGCGGTCGGCGGCGACGCCGCCTAGGAGGGTGAAGAGCAAGACGGGGAGGAACTGCGAGAAGCTGACGACGCCCAGGCTCAGGGCCGATTTTGTTAACAAGTAGACGAGCCAGCCTTGGGCGATGGACTGCATCCACGTTCCGGTGAGGGAGATGAGTTGACCGGTCCAGAAGAGCCGAT
>JANWXV010000012.1 GCA_025057405.1 Candidatus Bipolaricaulota bacterium
GCTCCAACGGATCGCTCAAGAAGGCTGTGGAGTCTTTGTCTATCTGCGTCAAGAGGGGCGCGGCATCGGCTTGGGGAACAAGATCAGAGCGTATCACTTACAAGATCGCGGTGCTGACACGGTCGAAGCGAACCGACAGCTCGGGTTCAAAGAAGACCTGCGCGAGTACGGCATCGGCGTCCAGATTCTCAAAGACTTGGGGCTGAGCACGATTCGCATCCTGACCAACAACCCCAAGAAGCTCGTGGGGATCGAATCGTATGGGATCACGATTGTGGAGCAGATCCCCCTGTTGGTGCGCCCCAACCCGTATAACTATCAGTACTTAAAAGCCAAGCACGAGAAACTCGGCCATCACTTGGCGCACATCTTCGACACTTTAGGAACGGAAGATGGCACGACGCAGATCTGAAGCGTACAAGATCGCCATCGTGGCCAGCCGTTTCAACCACCAGATCACGTCAGCGATGGTGGAGTCGGCGCGGGCGCGCTTGCGCGAGTTGGGCATTGCTCACATAGAGCTTTTCTGGGTGCCGGGGGCGTTTGAGATCCCCAAGATGGTGCAGCGCTTAGACCGATCTGGGCGCTGCGATGGGATCTTGCCGTTGGGGTGTGTGATTCAGGGCGAGACGGCGCACTTTGAGCATATCTGTCGTACGGTCTCGGACGCGCTCATGCGCTTGACGTTAGAGTGCGAAACGCCTATGGTCTTTGGGGTCTTGACGACCTATACAGAAGAGCAAGCGCGGGCGCGCGTCGCCAAGGCCGCCGAAGCCGCAGAAAGCCTCGTCGAATTGATGCGCTTGCGAGAATCTCACCGATAGCTCTCCAGCCACGCAAAGCTATTCTGAAGCTCCTCGGCTGTAGCTTTCCTAAGTAGGTTGAGCGTCAAGCGAATCAACAAAGAGAAGTCCAGTGTTTTTGTAACGACGATCCCATAATGCTCCCGGCCTTCTTTGAAATACTTTTCAGCTAAAGGAGCAAAGTGCCTTGCATTGAATGTCAGTAGCACACGCCTTTGCGAGACAGCATATTCTAATTGCTCTTCATCTCTCTTGCCCCTCATACCGACTTCGTGTGCACTGATTGCATTGTACCCTCGACCTCGTAACACGCTGGCTAGCATCGGCGAGATATTCTCGTCAAGATAGAGCTTCACTTCATCCAAGGTGCCCCTTTGTATCTCTGGTGGAGATGGTCTGGTGTGTTTTCTTGACGATAGCGATCTATCTCTGCTTTGTTGTCGTAATAATAGGCCAGTGCATCATAGACCTGAGCGTGCGTAACGTGGGGATAGAGCGCGACAATCTCATCAACGGTCTTGCCCGCCTGTTCCAGCTCGGCTATCAGGCTGACCGTAAGCCGAGTTGCTTTGATCACCGGTTCACCGCCACACACGCCGGCCCGGCGCTCAATATGAGGATGAAGAACGATCTTCTTTTGGTTTCTTATAGCTTGAGCCATCCCGTGCTCCTTGTCACACCACGGTCTCGCCCACGCGCCGCGTCTCCCGCTCGCGCACCGGACGGACTTCTACGACTTCTTCTGGCTCGTAGTCCAAAAGCTTCAGCCAGTCTTCTAAGTAGTCCGTCTTGGGGAAGATCTCGCTCTCTTTGTATTCTTGACGAATCGCTTCTTTCAAGTCGTCTAAGCTCACGCCCTCTTGGTCGTTGCCCCTCTCGATGCAGCGCTCGATAGCAAACCCCTTAGCACGCTCTACGACGGATTTGATGAGCGCGCCGCTCACCAGATCGCTGCGATAGAGCGTCTCGCGCCGCCCACTTCGCAGAGCGACCTCCAAAAATGCCGTCTCGCTCTCTCTGCGGAAGAGATCGTCGGTGATCTCTTCGGTGAGAGCACGACGCGCGCTCTCGGAGTCGCCTCCGTGACGCTTCAGCCACGCCGGATCGAGAGGGACTCTTTCGTCAAGATAGATAGCGAAGATGTCACGAGCTGCCTCACGGTTGGGACGCCCCACTTTGACTTTACGCTCGATGCGCTCTGGCCTCAAGATCGCCGGGTCAATATAATCGGGACGGTTGCTCGTCAGCATCACCACGACGTTCTCCAACGAGACCAAGCCGTCCATTTCTGCTGCGAACTGCGGGACAACGGTGTTGGCGATATTCAAATGTCTACCGGAGCTGCGCACTCTCAAGAGCGCGTCGGCCTCGTCAATGAAGATAAAGACGAGGTGCCCTTCTTTGGCGCGCTCGCGCGCCGTGGCGAAGATCTCGCGCACAAAGCGCTCGGTCTCGCCCAGCCACATATTCAGAAGCTGTGGCCCATTGATGAGCATAAAGTACTCTTTGACCTCGCGCCCGGTGCGCTCGCGATAGGCCTTCGTCAGATTGTACGCCGTCGCTTTTCCGATCAGGGTCTTGCCGCAGCCCGGCGGCCCGTAGAGCAACAGCCCTTTTAAGTGTTGCTTACCGAACTTCTTATAGAGTTCGGGATAGAGCAGCGGGCGCTCAATGGCGTCTCGAATGACTTTGATCGCTTCGGCCTGTCCGCCGATCTTCTCCCAAGGGATTTCGGGGATTTGCTCTAAGAAATAGCTGCGCGTCTCGGCCTTGCGGAAATGCTCTAAGGCCACGCGCATCGTTGGCTCTAAGCGAACTTCATCCCCGACTTTGAGGGGCTTGTCTAGAAGATCCGACGAGCGCAGTACGATTCTGCCGGAGAGCATCTGGGCGTCCATCGAGATGCGCAAGCGACCATCGGGGAGCGTCTCGGCGACTTTGACGACTGGGCCTTCGGGATGATACCCCAGATCGCCGATCACCGCGAAGGCTTCGTTGATCTTGACGCGCGTGCCGATATTCAGTTTTTTGAGATCTAATTTGGGATCGGCGTTGGCGTAGTATTCGGCGTCGCCCACGGCGATATACGCGATCTGCTCTTGGGGGGCTCCCAAAAAAGTGCCGATTCTGTTGGCGGGCGACGTGAGCTTTTCATAGGTTTCGTTGAACTGGCGAATCGTTTCGCGGGCCTCTTGGAGCTGGCGCTCATCGGAGCGCAATTGTTCATAGAGCAGCTCGAACAGCCCCAGTCGTGGGTCGTTCTGCGGCGTGTACTTGAGGATCTCTTCTAAGATCGCGAGGGCGCGCATACGAGTATCAGTGCGTCCGGGGCCAGCCAGCTCTTCTCGGGGACGTTCATCTTCAGGACGGCGGTTGCGCGAACGATCAGCCATGATCTCACCTAACTTCTACAATAAAGAAAATCTAGATGATTTGCAAACGCCGTCAGAAAACAAATAGGGGCGAGGTGATCTCGCCCCTACGTACGTTCGAGATAAATCTGAGCTTATCGCGGGACGACGTTCGCGGCGCGGGGGCCTTTGGCATCTTGCTGGATGTCAAAGGAGACCGCTTGGCCTTCGCGCAGCGTCTTGAAGCCTTCGGCTTTGATGGCCGAGAAGTGCACGAAGACGTCCGGGCCGCCGTTGTCCTGCTCCAAAAAGCCGTAGCCCTTGGCGTCGTTGAACCACTTGACTTTGCCGGTCGGCATTGGTGCAAACCCCTTTCTGCTGCTGATTTCCCGTCTCCACCGTCAACGTGCATCAGGGGTTTTGCGGCCCCGGCACCGTCGTGGGTCGATGGGTCTAGTGTACAGCGTGAACACACTATAGCAGAAATGTTCTGACTTGTCAAGGGGTCTGCCCCTGTTCGACGCGAAGATCTCTTGACCGCGTGACCGATGTCACAACTCCTGCGTCTTATCTGTTACCCTTCCCTGACTCATCTTGCACTTATTGTAGAAGGGGAATGGTTGTTTCCCCTACAGAAGCGGGGCCTTATGAGAACCCTAGGGAGGTCGCTCATGAAGTATCTATCTCCGCGCCCGATGCGACAAGCATTCGGGCTTGTCTTTATTATTTTGGTTTTGACGGCTTCTCTCAGTTGGTTTGTGCCCATTAGGGCAGCGCCCATCAGCGCGACGTTTGAGACCCATCTGGCGCTCCAGTCCGCCACCTGTGGCGTGGACGAAGACGGAGACACTTTTGTTGACGAAGACCCTCCCAACGGTAGTGATGACGACAACGATGGGGACCTAGACGAAGACACTTGCTCCAAGACCGATCTGACTGTTATCAAATTAGAAGCCGATCTTATCGTAGAGTTGACGATCAGCGGGCTAACGATGAGCAGCACGTCGGTCTTCACGTTCAAGGGCTTGGAGTATCAAGCGTTTGGGTTCTCGGGCGCGTTGGGAGCTGTCTCTATGAAGGGTCTGATGATCTTCGCTCCCAGCATGAGCGAGATCGAGTTTGTGCGCACGGTCGGGACGCTGAGCTTGCGCTATTGTGTGCGCGCTTCTCTGCCGGGGACGATCGCTCCTCCGTTTCGTGCTTGCCCCTTCCCCGACGCGCGGCTCTACTGGCTCTTCGAAGATGTCGGCTTCTATCATCCGGCGGTGGCCAATCTCATTTTAGCTCGAACTTTTGAAGAGTCCGGGATGCTCGACGCTCCCATCATCTTTCGCAAGCAAGTCTTCGATATTTCCGTCCATCTGACGGGTCTGGCGCTAGGGCTTCATACGATGTTTGCTAACTTTGGGGATGACGTCACTCCGGAGTTTCGCGCGGGGATGGTTTTTGTCATCGAAGGGCAGACCGTGAGCGGGGTGTTGGTGCGTAGCGAGACGTGGTTGGGGGCGCGTCAGGGCTTAGAGTGCTTTGGCGAGTGCAAGCCCTTGGAGCGCCTCTACGGGGGAGTCATCGTCGAAGAGTTTGAGTTTCAAGAAGAGAAGCTCTTTATCAGAAATCTCTCGGTTGCCGGCGTGACGTTCGATCTGCGCGGCGAGATGCGGTTCTTCTCCGAGCCGGGGGCGACATGCTCTCCCATCTTCTGTTTTGTGGAGATCAGTGTGCGTGCGCCGATTCGTCCGCTCTATATAGAGATCTCCAACACGCTGAGACTGGGGCCTGATCCGCAAGAGCGTTTTGACTATCTCATCACGAGCTTTGCGATGGGCGAGGTCTCCGTGCGCGCCATCTGGTATTTCTATCTGGGGGCGNCCAATGCTTGGCAGCCTCAGCTCTCGCAGCTTATTAGCTCGTTTGATCCCTGGGGCGTTCAGATCACCAGCGATCTCAAGCTCTGCACGGGAGCAGCGCATCTGTTCTGTTCCAGCGGGGTGGCCAAGCACACGCTCTCCGTAAAAGCCACGATTGACGAGCTCTCGCTGGGCACAAAGCTGATCTTCATCGGGCTGATGAAGAATTTTTATCAGTTCTGGCTGGACGCGGTCTGGAAGCTGAGCATAGTCGAGCTCTCTAGCTCCATCGTGCTCTCGGCGAAGTATCTCAATGCGTTAGCTGTGGGAATCAAAGTGAGGTTCTAAGGGAGATCCAATGAAACACGTGCTCCGATTTCTGGGTTTATCTGGACTGGCGCTTTGCTTATGGGCATCACGCAGTTCGGCAGTGCCAGCAGGGTTCCAAGAGTTCTATCTTCCGCTTCCCGCGGTTGACTCCCGCTCGATCTTTGTGAACATTGATAACAGCCCGGTTCCCAGCACCGGGATGCATTACGTTGTCGGCGTGACCGCCAGCGCGAATAACACTAAGATTTACTACGATCACTGGGAGAATGGCTTGCTGACGGGAGCCGCCGGCGATGAAGTCGTCACCCTAAACCAGGGACAATTCCACGCATTCGAGAGCAGTAACATTCCCACAAGCCCACGCGGGACCGCCATATACTATGACGGCGGCGATCGGATGTTTATCGCGGGGAGCTTGCTGCAAGTTACTGTCTCCATCTGGCCGGAGTCCCCCGGCACGGTCTTCACCGATGCCTGGGAAGTCTATCCTATCCAAGCATGGCAGACCCCATACGTCTCGCCTATAGGAGAGAATCTTTCAGGGAGCTACCCGGACTTCACCAAGGTCTGGATGCTCGTGATGTCGGGGACGAACGGCAATTCAGTGCAGATTACCGATCCGGGGGGACCGGGATTGACGACCACGCTCAATCGAGGACAAAATGCCATCTACGAAGTGCAAGGCGTGGGGGCCACCGTGACCGCTACGTACCCTGTTCAGGTGCACATGATGACGGGAAGATTCCGGAGCGGGACAGCCTCTGAGATGCGCGGCTACACGCTCGTTCCGAGACCGTATTGGTCGAACGACTACGTCGCCCCCGTACCAAGCTGGTCCAACCCCAATGCCAATACGAATCTTCTCATCTACAACCCCAACCCGTCAACGATCACCATCAACTTTGAAGACAAGAACGGTTCTGGGTCTTTCACTGTCCTTGCGGGCCAAGTGAGAGACTACTTTACCGGCGCCGGTCGCTATGTTCCGGTCGATTCCGGGGCCCGGCTGCAATCCAGTGATACATTCTGGGCCATCGCCATGTGCGATACCGGCTCAGCCACCTACGATTGGGGCTACGCCCTCATACCAGTCAATCTTTTGACAACTAATAACTACATTAGTTGGGCCCCCGGCACATCACAGGCGATTCCTACAGATAACGGATCACCGGTGTACATCACAGCGCTGGACAACAACACGACTGTCTTTATAGATTATGGGCCTAATGACGGGGTCTTCGATGCAACGTATACGTTGAACAAATTAGACGCAATCCAGGTACGTGATCCCGACAACGACAACTCGGGGATGCACATCGTCAGCAACAAGCTCATCGCCATCGCGTGGGGGGAGAGCCCCAACTATGCCCAAGCAGGTACGCCCTATCTCGATATGGGCTACACCACGCTGCCACTCCCCCCAGAATGGATCGATATAGCCCTAGAAGTGCAGAAGACTGCTACCCCAGAGGAAGTCAGCATCGAAGAAGAAGTGCTCTTTACCATCGTGATCAGTGTGCCGTCTACTGCGGGCGCACCGATGACCAACGTTGATCTCGTTGATACGCTGCCTCCGGGCTGGGAGTACATACCGGGGAGCGGCACTCCGTCCGACCCCACGTCTATCACCGGAAACCTAAGCAGCGGGTATGTGTTGACGTGGGACCTCAACTGGACGATCAATCCGGGGTCGTCTCAGGTGGTCACTTTCAAGGCGAAACCCACGTCATCAGCCAACACCTCGGCCCCCAATCGCAACGTCGCCGCGGCGATAGGAGAAACACTAGGGACGACCCTCACGGCTGATGACGACGCCTTCGTTACCATCAATAGACCCGATCTCACCGTGAACAAAACCCACACGGGGGATTTCATCGTCGGCACTAACGGAACGTACACGATCACGGTCACTAATATCGGCTCTGGAAGCACGGCGGGGACGGTGACTGTGACGGACACGCTGCCTACGGGATTGAGCTTCGTCTCCGCGACGGGCCCGGGCTGGACGTGCTCGGCCGTCGGGCAGACCGTGACGTGTACCCATCCCGGCCCTTTCACTCCTAACGCTAGCAGCACGATCACCCTCACCGTCAGTGTCAGCCAAGCAGCCTATCCCAGTGTCATCAACACTGCCACCGTCAGCACACCCAACGACAGCAACCCGAACAACAACTCCGACGACGATCCCACAAACGTCTTGATCACGGATCTTGCCATTGAAAAGATCCATACAGGGAACTTCACGGTGGGCACAACGGGCGTTTACACGATCACAGTCACGAATGTAAGCCCAGAGCCAACGACAGGGACGATCACCGTCACCGACACGCTACCAGTGGGATTGGGCTTCGTCTCTGGGACAGGGACGGGATGGAGCTGCTCCGCCATCGGGCAGACGGTAACCTGCACCAACGCCGGCCCGCTCGCCCCTAGCGCCAGCAGCACGATCACCCTCACCGTCAACGTCACTCTTGGTGCCTATCCGAGCGTTATTAACTCCGCAACGGTCTCTACGCCCGGAGATAGTAACCCCAATAACAACAGCGACGATGACCCCACAGAGATCGAGCTGGGGCAGGGACAGGGGCAGATCTGTGGCTTCAAGTGGCTCGATCTCGACGCCGATGGCAACCGAGCCGAGAACGAGCCGTATCTGCCTGGTATCACCATCAACCTTGTGGGTGTGGATCTTGGGGGAAATCCTGTCACTCTCTCGACCGTGACGGACGAGAACGGACAGTATTGTTTCACTGGGCTTTTGCCGGGAACGTATCTCATCTGCGAGGCACCTCCTGCAGAAGTCCCGTTCTTTGAGACGTTCCCCGTCAACGGTCCCGTCTGCCCCAACGGCACTATTGGGTGGCTCATTGATCTCGACGACGGCGAGAACGTCAATCTCATCAAATTCGGCAATCTTCCAGATGAACCGGCGCTTCTGCCGTTGGCTGTGGCCACCATCCAAGCCCTTGCCACGCCGCAAGGAGTCTACTTCCGTGCCATCGGCCACGGAGTCAAGGAGATCGCTGTCGAACTCTTCGATTTGAGCGGGCGGGCCATCTATCGTAGCGATTGGCAGAAGAATAGCTTCGTCTGGGCCTACGATAACGAGCGCTCGGAGCGCGTCGTCCAGGGGGTCTATCTCTACTTGATGAGCGTGAAGGGGCACGACGGGATGGTCATCAAGACCGGGCTGCGCAAGCTGGTCGTCTCGCCTAAGCCCTCAATCGTAGATCATCTCTTGGCCAAGGCTATCCCCAAGGTCATGGTGCTCGCGCAACGCGAGGGGGTTCAGTTCAAGTTCCTGGGGCAAGGAACACGAGAGTTCTCTGTGCAGGTCTTCGACCTGAGCGGGCGGTCTGTCTATACAAGCAACTGGAGCAGGACGAGCGCCCTTTGGACACTCACGAACGATCAGGGCCAGCGCGTTGCTAAGGGCATCTATCTCTATGTGATCACCGTGCGCGGTGCCAACGGCGAGGTCGCCAAGAGCAAGATCCAGAAGCTGGTCGTACGATAAATAATATAATCTTAATACAGATGAGAGAGTTCTCGATCTTCTCTTCACCCTCACCCCATCCCTCTCCCTTTGAGGGAGAGGGAGCCAGGGTGAAGGTGTTGCTCTTATGCATCTTCTTTATCTTCTTCATCGCCCTGACGCTGAGCGGCTGTGGCTCTTCTAATCTCTTGCGAAACGGGAGCTTCGAGCAGGGAGAGGCCCCGTGGTTTGCGCTGGAGAGCTGGGAGCGCTTCGCGCTCTCAGAGCGTCATGCCCGAGACGGTCGCTATGCCGCGCGCGTGACCCTGCAAGCAGCGCCCCCAGACCAAGGCTCTCAAATAGCCGGGCTGATCCAAGAGATCTCCCCCCAAGAGTTTCCTAAAAAGCTTTCGGGGTTCTATCGCGTCGAGCACTGGGTACGTGGGACTCCGAAGCAGTATCTTCAGGGTGTAGTGATCGTCTGGGGAGGGCAGAAAAAATTCCCCAATATTCAGATTCGCTATATTTTCGCGGGCATCACGGAGCCGCCGTTTCTTCTTCGCAATGGGCGTTTTGTCTTCGTGGGGGCTTCAGAGCCGCGCTTGGGAGAATGGGTCTTCTTCGAGCGCGATCTCCATCGGGATTTCGCCGAACTATGGGGACGTATCCCCACGGGGTTTGAGAAGATTCGAGTTCTTCTGGAAGTGCGCTACGATGAGAAAAGCCCCGGACAAGCCCTCGCTGCAGACGTCTATTACGATGCGCTCTATTTGGGAGATTGAGCCAGCTCTTGAGCAGCCATCTCCACGGCTTCAAAGATTTTGAGATACCCCGTGCAGCGGCAGAGATTCCCCGAGAGCGCTTCGACGATCTCTTCGCGGGAGGGAGAGGGGGTTTGATCGAGCAGGGCTTTTGCAGTCAGAATCATGCCGGGGGTGCAGTAGCCGCACTGGGCCGCTCCAAGCTGCGTGAACGCCCTCTGCAACGGGTGAGGCTGCCCGTTCTCGGCCAAGCCCTCAATAGTTGTAATCGCGCGTCCTTCGACCTCGACGGGGAGCGTCAAACACGAGAGCACCGGTTGGCCATCTACCAAGACCGTGCATGTCCCGCACTCGCCGACTTCGCAGCCGTGCTTGGTGCCCGTCAACTGGAGTTCTTCCCGCAAGACCTCCAAGAGCGTCTTGTGCACCGGCACGGCGATCTGATACAGCTCACCGTTGACCTTCAGCTCTACGAGTCTCTTCATAGTTTTACTATATCTAGTAAATTGGCTCTCGTCAATCTCCCCAAAAGCTCAGATAGAATTCTAGATTCTTGGTGACGCTCCATACCAAGCCCAACCGCGGCGACCAGAGCCGGCTGAGAGCGAACTCCACCTCGGCGCCCCAGCGGATTCCCGACGTGACGAAAAACTCGGCACGCAGCCGTGGCCGCAGCCAAAGAGAGTAGCCGATGCGCCAGGAGTCTGACTTCCAAGAGAATCGCAAGGAGTGATTCTGGGGGAGCGGGAGCGTCGCTTGCAGGTAGAGATTGAGAAGATTTTCCCAGAGGCGTTGGCCGGTGCGGGTGCGCGTCTGGGCTGTGAGGGAGAATTCCAGAAGAAAACCCTCACCCCCCCCCTCTCCCTGCAAGGGAGAGGGAGCGAGTGTTCCGCTCCAGATCAGCCCAATCGTATGAGCTGTGAGCACTTGCCCTTCTCGGTGATAAAAGAGCGAGAGCCGGTGCTGGGCGTGGAGGGTGGTGAGCAGCGGGAGCGTCATCATCGCCCGTTGGTGCGAGCCGGTGCGGTCTTTCTGCACGAGGGCGCTGAAGCCCAAGAGAAACTGCTGATCGTCGTAGCGCAGCCGATAGAACGGTTCAAGCCGACTCCAGTCGAAGCCCAGCGCAAACTGATAGCGATGATGATCGAGAGCGTCCTCGCCGAAGGTCGCTATTCCCAAGGACGATAGACCCACCAAGGGAATCCAGAGCTGGGGGTCTAGGGTAGTTCGGGGATCGTAAGCGACGATGGGGTCATCCGTTTCGGGGAAGCCCTCCCAAGACGGGAAGGGTTCTTTGTCGAGGGTGAGGGGTTCCCAATCGGAGTCTTGCGAGACCCTGAAGAAAGCGCCATCGGCGAGACGATAGGCATAGTGCTGAGAAGACTCGTGCTCTCTTCTGCGGAAGAGCACGAACTGCCCGTCAGCAGAGAAGGCGGGATCAAAGTCTGGGATACGGTCACGGGTGATCGGCTGGAGGCCCTCACCCCCAGCCCCTCTCCCGTCGTCACCGACGGGAGGGCCGTAGGGCGGGGGGAGGGCCATCAGATAGATATCTTGAAACCCGCCGCGCCGCCAGAGCGAGAGCGCGAGCTGCCTCCCATCGGGCGAGACGGCCAGTGAGTGCGGAAAATAGTCGTGTATAGAGAATTCTTGAAGCAGCGTGATCTCTTTAGTAGTTCTATCTAAG
>JANWXV010000130.1 GCA_025057405.1 Candidatus Bipolaricaulota bacterium
CGCACTCCGACGCGCCGACCGCATCATTAAACTAAGAAAGATAATAGCAACAACGACCAAGAGAATAAACGGCAACGCGACTCGGCCATCCTCGGATATCCGCCGAATATCTACCGGCGCCTCGCCGGTCAGCTCAACGTTGGCGTCCTGCGCGATCACCAGCGCGACCGCCCAGACGCCTTTGTAAATCCCGTCCTCGTAGCGCCCCTCGCGAAAGTAGGGCAAGACGAACTCGTCTAAGATCGCCCCGACTTTGCCGTCGGGGAGAATCCCTTCGAGTCCGTAGCCCGTCAGAACCCTCACGCGACGATCTTCGCTCGCTACCAGAAAGAGCGCCCCGTTGTCTTGCCCCCGCTTGCCGATCTTCCATTCGTCGAAGACTCTCACAGCGTACTGAAACTCGTCCAACGGCTTTGTCGTCTTCACCGTGAGCACGGCGATCTCTACTGTTGTCTTCGCTTCTAATTCGCGCAGGAGCGCCGTGAGCCGCTCGCGCGCCTGAGCGCTGAGCAGCTCAGCATAATCCGATACATACCCTTGAGGCGCAGGGATCTCTTGAGCGACCGCGCCGTGAGCCATCAGCAAGAGCGCGCAGAGAACGAGTCTGTTCATGGAGCCTCTTTGAAGAGAGCGTCGGCACAAACAGTAAGACGCTCAATATCTGCTAGGTAGCGCTCGAAGAGCGCGGTCGCTTCGGATTTTTCAAGGCGCAGCGCTCCCAAGCGCAGGCTGTGCGCATCGCGGATCGCTTCCAAAGGCGTGCCAAACGCCTCTTCGGCTTGCACGAGAACTTCTAAGAATTCATGCGCCGGCTGAAGCCCCTTCAGCCTTAGCAGATGGCGCGTGATCACCAAGAACGACTTCGCCGAAGAGATCATAAGCTCCTCCAGAGCAGCCGCTCGGTTGCCTGTCTCCAAATACGCCCGACGCAAGTGGAGCAACTTGCCCTTGAGTTCCTCTTCGCACTGGAGTCGCAGATTCTTGGGCGAGACTTTTAGATCGAGCAAGATATCTCGCCCCGCGAGCAGGCGATGCTGCGCTTGCATGTCCAAGAACTCCATCGGGAAGACGTCGAGAGACGATTTTAAGAATTCTGGGTCCACGAAGAGCGGGGTCGCGATTCTTTGGCGGTGCCAGTCGCGCACGAGGGGGAGGGCCTTGCGTAGGGCTTCGGGGGTTACTCTCTGGAGCACGACGAGAAAATTGAGATCGGAACGATCGGGTACGAAATCCGTGCCCGCCGCGCTCCCATACAAGATCAGCGAGATCAAGTCATCACCATAGAGCGTCTGGATCTCGCGCGTGAATTTCTCAATCGTTTGTTCGGTGCGGGTGTCGAGCTTTTTCATAGCGAGGGTATTGTACTGCATCGGGCGGGGGATTGAAAAATTGATAGTTGCAAATCTCCCCACTTCTCGGTTAATCTGAAGGAGCTGATATCTTTCTAAGGAGCGATCTCTATGCGACCGAAAGTCTCGATTATCGGCGCCGGAGCCACCGGCGCAACGATGGCTCAACGTCTCGTCGAAAAGAACCTCTGCGACGTCGTGATGCTCGACATCCCGGAGCGCGAAAACCCCACCAAGGGCAAAGCGTTAGATATGCTCCAAGCCGGCCCGCTCGTGGGCTTCAGCTCAAAAGTCATCGGCACGAGCGATTATAAAGACACCGAAAACTCCCAGATCGTGGTCGTCACGGCGGGGGTTCCCCGAAAACCGGGGATGTCTCGGGAAGATCTGCTGAACATCAATACCAAAATCGTCCGAAGCTGCGCCGAACAAGCTGCAAAATACTCTCCCAATGCTATTTTGATTGTCTTCAGCAACCCCCTCGACGCGATGGTCTATGTCGCCCATCGCGTGACGCGCTTTCCCAGAGAGCGCGTGATCGGCCAAGGCGGGGCGCTTGACTCAGCACGCTGGCGGACGTTCATCGCTCTAGAATTGGGCGTCTCTGCCGAAGACGTGCAGGGCTTGGTCTTGGGGGGGCACACCGACGTGGGGATGGTGCCGCTGCCCCGGTATTCGAGCGTCGCGGGGATTCCCCTCACAGACTTGCTCGACTCGGAGAGAATCACAAAGATCGTAGATCGTGCGCGCAAGGGCGGGACAGAAATAGTCCAGCTCTTAGGGGAGGGCAGCGCGTACTATGCGCCCTCCGCGGCCGTGATCGAGATGATCGAGAGCATTCTCTTGGACAAGAAGAGAATCATTCCCAGTTCGGTGCTCTTGCAGGGGGAGTATGGGCTGAGAGAGGTCTTCTTGGGGGTTCCCGTGGTCTTGGGGGCGCGCGGTGCAGAGAAGATTATCGAGCTGAAGCTCACCCCAGACGAACTGGCGCAACTTCACAAAGCCGCGGAGATCGTGCGCGAGACGGTGAGCAAGGTGCAGCTATAGACCCTCCTCTAGAGGGGGATGACCAAAGACGGTGAGAGCGTCTCCGAAGGAGGTGATCGCTCATGCTTTCGCGCAGGGGATTTCTCAAGGCGTCTCTAGGGCTGACAGGGCTGGCTCTGCTTTCGGGATGCCGTCACACGGTGCAGATCGGCTCGCCCGCGCTGGTCTTCCGTCAGGGGGAGACGGGCTGTGGCACCGGCGACGGCGAGAGCGAGATCGTCGGGGCCGTAGGCGTGATCCGCTTCTCCGGCGCGGTGACCACGCCCGATCCGTGCCATCGCTTGGAGGCCATGCTCGAAAGCGCTAACGATCTTTTGATCGTGCAGATCACGGCGCGGTCGTCGCTCAATCCCAATGAGTTCTGCGTCA
>JANWXV010000131.1 GCA_025057405.1 Candidatus Bipolaricaulota bacterium
CATCGGCCAAGCCAACGCTCCGATGATCATCCTCAGCTCGGTGCCCCAAGCGCGCGTCGCTGAGATCGCCCGCTGGGAAGAGATTGAGCAAGCCGTGGGCGCTTTGGTGGCTTTCTGTAATCTTCAAGGGAATCCGTATTTTATGGCGATTGGGGTTGATCCGGAGGCGCTTGACCTCGGCGGAGTGACCCTGCTTCAGGGGCGCCCCTTCGCCCGCGAAGACGAGATTCTGTTGGGCAAGATGGCCGCGAGCACGCTGAATATCTCGTTGGGGGAGAGCGTCACGCTCGACGGGCAGCGCTTTCGCGTCGTGGGCATCTACGAGACGGGCAATCTCTTCCAAGACGCCGGCGCGCTGCTCTATCTGCCGACGTTGCAGAAGCTTAAGAACCGTTCGGGTGAGATCACCGTGATCTTAGTCAAAGCCAAAGCGAAAGCAGATGTCAATCGCGTGGCCGAGCGCGTCGAGCGCGAGTATCACAACGAGTTGGTGACGCTGCGCTCGGCGGAAGAGTTCAACCGAAACTATCGGAGCTTGAGTCTGGTGCGTGCGGGGAGCTGGCTCGTCTCGCTCTTAGCGTTAGTGATCGGCGGGATCGGCGTGATGAACACAATGATGATGTCGGTCTTTGAGAGAACGCGGGAGATCGGGATTTTGAGAGCCGTAGGCTGGCGGCGCGGGCGTGTCTTGCAGATGGTCTTGGGGGAGTCGCTCTCGCTAGGGGTGCTGGCAGCGATAGCGGGAGCGCTGCTGGGGTGGGGCTTGGCGCGAGCGGTCGTCTTGCTGCCGCAGGCGCGTGGCCTGATCGCGCCCGCTTATAGCTCTGAACTCTTCTTAAAAGCGCTGGTGCTCGCGCTGATCGTTGGGCTGCTGGGGGGACTCTATCCGGCCTACAGAGCTTCCAAAATCCTGCCTCAAGAGGCGTTGCGCTATGAGTGAGAAAATTATCATTGCTAAAGATTTAGTGAAGACATACGAAAACGGGCGGACGCGCGCGCTCGACGGGGTGAGCCTAGAGATCGTTCGTGGCGAAGCCGTAGCGATCTGCGGGCCATCGGGATCGGGCAAGAGCACGCTGCTGAATCTCATCGGGGCGTTAGATCGTCCCGACTCCGGGGAACTCTTCGTTGCCGGCGAAGACTTGGTCCGTCATCGGGGGGATCTGGCGGACTTTCGCGCGCGCAAGCTGGGATTTATCTTTCAATTGCACAATCTCATCCCATCGCTGACGGCTCTAGAGAACGTGCTCATTCCCACGCTGGGGGCCAACGGGCGCAATCCAGAAGCTACAGGGCGAGCGAAGATGCTTCTAGAGCGAGTGGGCTTGCAGGGAAAGTTCCATCGTAAACCTCCTGAGCTATCAGGGGGAGAGCGCCAGCGCGTCGCGGTCGCGCGCGCCCTCATCAATAATCCTGAATTGATCTTGGCCGACGAGCCTACGGGGAGCTTGGACTCCAAGACCGAGCGCCAAGTCCTAGAACTGCTTTATGAACTCTGCCGCGAGCGCGGCGCGACGCTCCTCTTAGTGACGCACGACCCGCGCGTGGCGCAGAGTGCCGACCGCGTCATTGAGCTGCTTGATGGGCAGATTCTGACGAGTGCATACCTGCCTACGCGAAGCAGCTAGGGTTCTTGTCAGCCCAGAGGGACAGGAGTGCGAGGCAATAGGCGAGATTCAATTCGGGAGGGGCGCAATTCATTGCGCCCTATTTCAAACGATCGCGATAAAACACGCCCTATTCCAGACAGGCGCCATTCATCGTGCCCTAGTGCAGACGGGTGTGGTGAATTGTGCCCTATTCAGCGGGCGCGATGGATCGCGCTTATATGCAGCGGGTGTGATGAATCGTGCTTTATTCAGAGGGGGCGCGATGAATCGCCCCTTATTTAGACGGGCCGTGATGAATCACGCCCCTACAGTCCCAATTGTTTCATGAGAAGCCTCTCAAACAGTCCCGCGGGCAGAAATCGTCTTAAGGGCAGAACCAAGCGCGCTTCACGCCCCACAGCGTAGCGCAACCTCGGCCTTGGATGCGTAATCGCCCGATAGATCGTCGCTGCAACAATCTCCGAAGGAGCTGCACGATAGATATTTCGCTGGACGCGCCGCCCGCTGGCTTGCTTGAAGAGCACATAGGGGGAGTTATCGTCTTGAGCAGCTTGCGCTAACTGCGCATTCTCTTGGAATTTCGTAGCAATAAACCCCGGCTCAATCAGAATCACTTTGATATTAAAGGGGGCCAGTTCGTAGCGCATCGTCTCCGAAAGCCCTTCGAGGGCGAACTTGCTGGATGTATACGGCCCGGTAAAGGGGATCGCGAACCTCCCCAAAACCGAACTGATATTCACAATCGCGCCCGATCGTTGCTGGCGCATCCGCGGGAGCACCGCTTGCGTGACGCGAATAACTCCAAAGAAATTCGTCTCAAACTGCTGCTTCCATTCGTCGAGCTGGACTTCTTCAGCCGCGCCGCGCAGCCCGTAGCCCGCGTTATTAATCAGAACGTCAATGCGCCCGCTTTTTTGTAAGAGCTGCGCGACGGCGCTCTTGACAGAATTATCGTCGTCAACGTCAAGCTGGGCGATCTCGATGGGCAATCGTTCAGATTCGACCATCTTGCGTAACTCGCCGGCTTTTTGGAGATTGCGCATGGTAGCCCAGACAGTGTAGCCGCGTCGAGCGAGATAGAGAGCCGTCTCCAAGCCGATGCCGCTGTTGCTGCCGGTGATGAGTGCGACTTGTGCCATAGTTTTTTGTA
>JANWXV010000132.1 GCA_025057405.1 Candidatus Bipolaricaulota bacterium
CCCTATCGCATTGAGGGCCAAAAGACGGCAGCGTTTGAAATTTGCGATCTTTTAGAGCGAGCGCCGGACTATCACGCGCTGCCGGTGGGCAACGCTGGGAATATCACAGCATATTGGAAGGGTTACTGCGAGTATCTTTCGGCTCAAAAGATACAGAAGCGTCCGGTGATGCTGGGCGTTCAGGCCGAGGGCGCAGCGCCGATTGTCTTGGGGCATCCCATCGAAAACCCCAAGACGGTCGCCACGGCGATCAAGATCGGGAACCCCGCGAGCTGGAGGGGAGCCATCAACGCCCGTGATGAATCTGGGGGACTCATCACGACCGTGAGCGACGAGCAGATTCTCGAAGCGTACAGATTGTTAGCACAGTTGGAAGGTGTCTTCTGCGAGCCGGCGTCGGCGGCATCCGTCGCGGGGGTGCTCCAGTTGGCTCGGCAAGATTACTTCAAGCCCGGAAGCATCGTCGTCTGCACGCTGACGGGGCACGGGCTGAAAGACCCCGATAATGCGCTTGCCGTAGGCTCATCCGAGCGAATATCGGTAGAAGCAAAGATACAAGCGGTGCTGGACGTCATGGGGCTGTGAATGCTAGAATGGAGCTATGAAGACGCTCGATGTTCGTGAGGGAGGCTTTGCTCAAGCTCTGAACTCTTTAGGGAGCTTAGTGGAGACTCGATGGGTGTACGAGTCTCCCGTGATGCTAGGGCGTCTGCAACGCCCTGTGATGGTAGAGGTGCGCCGAGGAGCGGAATGGTTCTTTGCTGCCATTCCCGAGCTGGAGATTGTAGAGGAGGGCCACACTCCCGATGCGGCAGTAAAGCATTGCTTAGAAACGCTTTTTGAGTTGTTGCGCTCTTATGCTCGCACTCCTCCTCAGGAATTATCCCGAAAGGCCCGTGCCCATTGGAGGCGATTGCAAACGTTGGCGCAGCTTGGTAACGATGGCCATCATCGCAAGGCGTGACTTAGAGCGCGCTCTCGCTCACAAAGGCTTCCGAAAAGAAGAGGCTGGTCGTGATCATCGCTTCTGGTGGTTTTATTATCAGGGGAAGAAAACTCATATCTTCACGAAGCTTGGATACTATACAACAACTGCATGATCTGGTGGATTGTTCTATGACCGAACAAGACTATATTTTGCATCTTAAGAACGGAGGCGTCTTATAATAAAAAGTTAAATTTGCCAAAGAGACTCTGAGTATCGTAAGATAAGAGAGTTCATAAAGGAGGCTACGACCGTGAAGCACAGTAGATTTTGGATTTTGCTCTTGCTTGCTGTGGCGTTCTTCTTTGGGGGATGCGGCCAACGCTCGCAACAGCCCGCTCAGCAGTCCCCAGCCGAACCCGAAAAGAGAGAGCCTGCGCCTCCACCACCGGCGGCTACTAGCAAGCCCGCAGAACCATCTCCTGTGGCTTCTCCCCCACCTATGACCAAGAACCCGATAGCGATCGTCGAGACGAGCTTGGGGATCTTCAAGATCGAACTCTTTGTTGATAAAGCCCCCATTACGGCACAGAATTTTATTGATCTGGTCAAGCGCGATTTCTACAAAGATATGATCTTCCATCGCGTCGTGGCTAACTTTGTCATTCAAACGGGCGACCCCACCGGCATGGGGCGCGGCGGCTCCGGTAAGACGATTCCCCTAGAGATCCATCCCGATCTCAAGCACGACAGCGCTGGCATCGTCGGCATGGCGCGCGGCCCCGATCCCAACAGCGCCAGCAGCCAGTTCTACATCACGCTGCAAGCGATACCCCATCTCGACGGCGGCTATGCGGTCTTTGGGAGAGTGATCGAGGGGCTAGACGTTGTCATGAAGATCGGCGAGGTCGAAGTCGGCCCCGGAGATCGCCCCGTGATCCCCGTCGAGCTGAAAACGATCACGCTACAGCAATGATAATTTAATTAAATAAATAAAAGCGAAGAAAGCGAGAAGAGACTATGGACTTCACGCTCACGCCCGAACAAGAACTCTTTCGCAAGTCGGCGCGCGAGTTCGCGCTCAAGGAGCTAGAGCCGATCGCTACGGATTTAGATCGCGAGCATCGCGTCGCGCTCGATGTGCTCAAAAAGCTCGGCTCTTTGGGGTATTTGGGCATGACCGTCCCTGAAGAGTACGGCGGCATCGGCGCGGATATGCTCAGCTACGTCTTGGTGATGGAAGAACTCTCGCGCTCGTGCGCCTCGACGTCCACGGCGGTCACGGTGCAGAACTCGCTCTGCAATACTCTGTTGGTAGAATTCGGCAGCGAAACGCAAAAGCGCAAGCATCTGCCGGACTTGGCAGCGGGCAAGAAATTTGGGGCGTTTGCGCTGACCGAACCGGAATCGGGGTCCGACGCCGCGGGCATGAAGACAACGGCAGTCGCCAAGGGCGATTCGTTTATTCTCAACGGCGCGAAGCGCTTCATCACCAGCGCGAGCTTTTCTGATCTCTTTTTAGTCTTCGCGCTGACCGACCCCAGCGCCGGCAATCGCGGCGTCAGTTGCTTTCTGGTCGAGCGCCATACCCCCGGCTTCACGGTAGGCAAAGAAGAGGACAAGATGGGGATTCGCGGCTCCAGTACGTGCGAGCTGTTCTTCGAGAACTGTCGCGTCCCCAAAGAGAATCTCATTGGCGAACTGAATCGCGGGTTCAAAGTGGCGATGGTGACGCTCGATTCGGGCCGGATCGGGGT
>JANWXV010000133.1 GCA_025057405.1 Candidatus Bipolaricaulota bacterium
GCCGTTGATGATCGGCGGGGCGTACTTCGTCCAGACGAGAGAGCTTTCTCCCCAAGCGCTGGCGATCTCGATCCCCTTTGGGGTCTTGGTCGCCCTTGTCTTGCTTGCCAATAACCTGCGCGACATCGAATACGACAGCAGCGTTGGGATTCACACCCTGGGGACGCTCTTGGGGCAAGAGCGCACGATGCGCCTCTATCAGATCTTAGCCGTGCTCGCGTATCTAGCTGTGATCGCGCTGGTGGCGCTCAAAGTCTTAAGCCCGTGGGGACTGCTGGTCTTCTTCTCCGCGCCTTTGGCTTTGAATCTCATCAAGACTCTCCAGCGCGAGGTCCCCAAAGATGCCGACGCGCGCACGGCCCAGATCGACACGCTCTTTGGCGTCTGTCTCATCATCGCGCTGATCTTGGAGAAGCTGCTCCCCTTGCTATGAGCGCACACCGTCCGTTGGCTCCGATTGTGATGGCTATCGTCGCGGCGTTTGCGCTCTGGTATTTCGCGTTTCAGACGGAAGTCTGGAACTTTTGGGTTCGGCTCTCGCTCTCGGTGGCGTTTTTAGCTCTGTTTGCTCTGTGGCAGACGCCAGAGCGTGCAGCGCTCTTCCGCTTCGGAGCGTCCGATGTTCTCTGGGGTGTGCTCTCGGCGCTCGTGCTCTATATGCTCTTTTGGCTGGGAAAGTCTGTGGCGACGGCGCTCTTGCCGTTTGCTTCAGAGCAGATTAGCTCTGTCTATGCCAACAAAGCGCAAGCGGAGCTGTGGCTGATCGGGCTACTGTTGGTCGTGGTGCTGGGGCCGGGGGAGGAGATCTTCTGGCGAGCGTTGGTGCAGAGAAGACTCTGTGAGCGCTTTGGCGGTCTGACGGGCTGGCTTGTCGCTACGGCGATCTACGCGCTGGTGCACGTCTGGACGCTCAATCTGATGCTCGTCGGCGCGGCGGCGGTCGCGGGGTTGCTTTGGGGGGGTCTCTATCTCTATCGCAAAAATCTCGTCACGGTGATCGTCTCGCACGCGCTTTGGGATCTCGCGATCTTTGTGCTATGGCCCTTGGGTTGACCGACGTCAACTTGCAGAATGATCCATATCGTAGCGGAGACTGGGAATGAACGTTTACACTTGGAAGGGTTATAGAGGAGGGAAGCTCGATGCGATTTGCAGTGCCGAAGGAGACCGCGCCGCATGAGCGGCGGGTCGCGCTGGTGCCAGAGACCGTCAGCAAGCTCACGAAGGCTGGGCACGCCGTTGCGCTGGAAGCTCAAGCTGGGCTTATGTCAGCCTGTCCGGATCGCGACTACGAAGCCGCAGGCGCAAAAATCATTTCAGACCCCAAAGCGCTCTGGGGCGAAGCCGAGATCCTCTTAAAGATTCAGAAGCCCACGCCCCCAGAGATCGCGCTCCTGCGCGAAGGAACAGTGCTCATAGCGCTCTTGCAGCCGTTGGTCCATCGCGATCTGATTCAGCAGTTGGCGCAGAGGCGCGTGACGGCGTTTAGCTTGGATATGATCCCGCGGATCACGCGCGCGCAGCCGATGGACGTTCTCTCGTCGCAGAGCACCGTGGCGGGCTACAAGGCCGTGCTGCTGGCCGCCAACCATCTGCCGCGCTTTTTGCCGATGCTCTCCACAGCCGCGGGGACGATCGCGCCCGCGAAGGTCTTCGTCTTAGGGGCCGGAGTCGCGGGACTCCAAGCGATCGCGACGGCCAAGCGCTTAGGGGCCGTCGTGCAAGCGTTCGACGTGCGCCCGGCGGTCAAAGAGCAAGTCGAGAGCTTAGGCGGGCAGTTCGTCGGCTTGGCTCTCGAAGAGGCCGCCGACAAGTCCGGCTACGCCAAAGAGCTGAGCGAAGAGCACAAGCAAAAAGAGCGCGAGCTGATCGCCAAGTACGTCAAAGACGCTGACGTAGTCATCACGACGGCGCTCGTCCCTGGCAAGAGAGCGCCGCTGCTCATCACCAAGGAGATGGTCGCGACGATGAAGCCCGGCTCGGTCGTGATAGACTTGGCTGCCGAGCAGGGCGGCAACTGCGAACTCACCCAAGCGGGCCAAGAGATCACCGCCAACGGCGTCACGGTGTTGGGGCCGATCAATCTGCCTAGCCAGATGAGCTTTCACGCCAGCCAGATGTTCTCGCGCAATCTCTATGCGTTCTTGCAGTTGCTCCTGACCAAAGACGGCAAGCTCAATCTCGACTTCAACGATGAGATCATCAAAGGCAGTTGCGTCACGCACGAAGGGAAGGTCTTGCTGGAGAGGCCCAGCTCTTGAGAAGCGAAAAATAAGATAAGAAAGGGAAGACACTATGACAGAAGCACTGCTCTCAGCGCTTTATATCTTCGTCCTTGCGATGTTCTTAGGCTTTGCAGTCATCACCAAGGTGCCGCCGCTGCTGCACACGCCGCTGATGTCCGGCTCGAACGCGATCTCAGGAGTGACAATACTGGCCGCGCTCTTGGTGACGGGATCGCAGCAAGGGCCGCTGCAGACGATCTTAGGCGTGATCGCCGTTGCGCTGGCGATGATCAACGTTGTCGGTGGCTATCTCGTCACCGACCGAATGCTCCAGATGTTCAAGAAGAAGCCGGGTGAGAAATAATGACCCTCAGAGAGATTCTCATCGCGTTTGCGTACATGATTGCCGCCGCGTGCTTTGTGATTGGGCTGATCTGGTTGCAAACGCCCAAGCGCG
>JANWXV010000134.1 GCA_025057405.1 Candidatus Bipolaricaulota bacterium
GCGAGATCGGTGTCTTCACGGGGTATCGCGTGCAGCACAACGACGCGCGCGGCCCGATGAAGGGCGGCATCCGCTACCATCCCACCGTGAATGACGACGACGTGCGCGCCTTGGCGTCGCTGATGACGTGGAAGACAGCCATCGTGAATATCCCCTTTGGCGGAGCCAAGGGGGGGATCGCGTGCGATCCCAAACGGATGTCCGAAGCCGAATTAGAGCGCTTGACGCGCCGATTTATCGCCAAGATCCACGAAGTGATCGGCCCCTATCAAGACATCCCTGCTCCCGACGTCAACACCAACGCCCAAGTGATGGCCTGGATCATGGACGAGTATTCTAAATTTCACGGGTTCGCCCCGGCGGTCGTCACGGGCAAGCCCGTAGATCTCTTCGGCTCCGAGGGCCGGGAAGAAGCTACGGGCCGTGGCCTCGTCTATATTATCGAAGAGCACTTTAAAGCGCTGGGCAAGCCCATCCAGGGAGCGACCTTCGCCATTCAGGGCTTTGGGAATGTCGGTTCTTACACTGCGTTGATCTTACACGAACTAGGGGGCAAGGTCCTCGCGGTCAGCGACGTCACCGGCGGGCTCTACAACCCCGAAGGGTTGGATATCCCCAAGCTGGTGAGCTTCGTGCGCCAGCATCGAACTCTCCAAGGCGCTCCCCACGGAACCCTCATCACCAACCAGCAGTTGCTCACGATGGAGTGTGACGTCTTGATCCCCGCGGCTTTGGGAGATGTCTTTACTCAAGAGAACGCTCCCGAAGTTCGGGCTAAGCTGATCGTCGAGGGAGCCAACGGCCCCACGACCCCCGAAGCCGATGAGATCTTCAATAAGCGCGGGATCACCGTGATCCCTGATATTTTGGCCAACGCCGGGGGTGTGACGGTCAGTTACTTTGAGTGGGCACAGAATATTCAGCAATTCAAATGGGACTTGGAGCGCGTGCGCAGCGAACTGCAAAGAGTGATGGCGCGCGCCTATCGAGAAGTAGCCACGCTGGCTCGCGAGAAGCGCACCTCGCTGCGCACCGCGGCGTTCTTGTTAGCGTTGGGAAGGGTAGCGAAAGCGCGTGCTATGCGCGGCATCTAGGAGGGAGAGAGATGCTCAGCCATCGAGACCGGTTGAAAGATCATCAGCTATTGCGCCAGTTCTCGGAGAAGGAGATCGAAGAACTGCTGAAGATGGGAGAGATCGTGTCGTTGGCGGCGGGGAAGACCCTCTTTGCCGAGGGCGCCTCCGATGTCCATCTCTACCTGGTGTTGGAGGGGGAAGTCGAGATCCTCAAGACCTATGGGAACAACGGCGAAGCCCATCTGCTGACGGTCTTAGGGCCGGGGGAGCTGTTGGGGGAGATGGGCTGGGTGCTGGAGCGTCCGCGCAAGGTCACCGCCAGAGCGAAGACCAATCTCGTGATCTTAAAGATAGACGGAGCGCTCTTGAGAGAGCGTTATCAACATGGCTCCAAAGCCGCAATGCGACTGGTCTATCTGATGCTGGGGGCGTTGGCGCGCAAGCTGACCCACATGAACGACGAGCTGCTCAAAGTGCTCGAACGAAAGTCTCCCCCCAGCGAGTTGGCAGCGCTGCGCGAGCGCTTGATTCGAGACTGGTCGTTCTGACTCCCAGAGCAAGCTCTCGCTCTTATAGACTATCAACATGCGTCCAGAGTATCTGATCTATCTGTTGGCAGCTCTCATCTTGACGATGGGGGTTTGGAATCTCGTGCGCTACGACCAAGTGGGCATTGCGTCTTGGTACGGCGAGCCGTTTCACGGAAGACGGACTTCGAGCGGGGAAATCTATGATATGCATAAGCTTACGGCAGCGCATCTGACGCTGCCCTTCGGCACGATCGTGCGCGTCACGGACTTGGAGACGAAAAAGAGCGTGGTGGTGCGCATCAACGACTGTGGGCCGTTTGTGCCGGGTCGGATCATTGATCTCTCGTTTGCAGCGGCAGAAAGATTGGGCATGGTGCGCAAGGGCCTAGCCAAAGTGGGACTGAAAGTGCTCAAGTATCCCGATGTCCCTCCAAAGAAGAGATGCTTAGCCGACAAGTAGAGCCTTTCGGCCTACAGCAACTTCTTCTAACCCACATCGCGGGTAAGTTCTAAGGGGACTTCTATTTGCTTGCCGGTAGCGTTGTTGATCACTCGCAGCTTACCCGTGTCTATACCCGTCAATTGCTCATTGGCGTTGAGCAGCTCGATGCCATAAATCGTCCCATCGGGAGCTATGTCAACGTTCAGATCCTCGCTCACTTTGATCGTTTCTACCTCGACAGGGCGTTCCTTCAGATAAAGATAGGCGATGTTGTATCGCGGGTCATAGGTCAATCTCATAGCCATCTCCTCCTCTAAAAATATCGAGTGATCACGGTAATGACCAGCCACCCGTCGGCCTCTTGGACGGCATACGCTTCAACTTGCTTGGTACTATAAGTTTTGCTGCGCCAGGTCTTGCCGTATGGGAAATTGCGCCGGTGAAGACGCACTTTGACGTTCATGCCGTGATCGCTGCACACTCTGCTTTATAACAATACTCAATGCGATTAGCTCTGTCAACTCAATAGCACACGTAGCCTTATAGTGCTCAAGTATCCCGTGCCCCCCAAAGAAGAGATGCTTAGCCGACGAACGGTGATACGCATCCCGCGGATGCAAGCTTGGCCGCCCAT
>JANWXV010000135.1 GCA_025057405.1 Candidatus Bipolaricaulota bacterium
TGTTGCGCTTGTTATTGAGTCACCCGTTTGTGGAGGTCGTCACGGTGGTCTCGCGCAGCCTCGCGGGCAAGCCCGTTACGCGCGCGCACCCCCAGCTGCGCGGGAGGACAGAGCTGAAATTCAGCGCTCCTGAAGACTTAAAAGAGTGCGACGTGCTCTTCACCGCGCGGCCCCACGGCCAAACGATGGCCGAGATGCCCGGCTATCTCAAGATCGCTGAAAGAGTTATAGATCTGAGCGCAGATTTTCGTCTCAAAAGCCCGCAAGACTATCCCACGTGGTACGGCTACGAACATCCGCACCCGGAGCTGTTGGGTAAGTTTGTCTATGGGCTGCCGGAGCTGCACCGAGAAGAGATTAAAAGAGCCAGATGGGTGGCGGTTCCCGGCTGCACGGCGACGAGCGCGATCATCCCGTTGTGGCCGTTGGTGCAGGGATTTAGAGTGAAGTTGGTCGTGATTGACTCGAAAGTCGGCTCGTCGGCGGGGGGAGCGGAGCCGGGGCCGGACAGCCACCATCCCGAGCGCGCGGGGGTCGTGCGCAGCTTCAAGCCCACGGGGCACCGTCACATCGCCGAGATCGAGCAAGAGCTGGGATTGAAAATTTCGTTCTCGCCCCACGCGGTCGAGCTGGTGCGCGGGATTCTCAGCACGCTGCACGTCTTTCTTGAAGATGAGTACACCGAGAAAGATATTTGGCAGACGTATCTGAAATCTTACACAGACGAGCCGTTTGTGAGGATCGTCAAAGAGCGGGTGGGACTCTATCGTTTTCCCGAACCCAAGATCGTGGCGGGCACGAACTTCTGCGATATCGGCTTTGAGAAGGACGAGCACACGGGGCGGTTGGTCGTGATCTGCGCGATAGATAATCTGATGAAGGGCGCGGCGGGCCAAGCCGTGCAGTCTTTCAATCTGATGTGCGGCTTGGATGAGAAGATGGGCTTAGATCACTGGGGGTTGCATCCGTGACTGCATAAAGACGCTTGTGATCGTCACGGAACGATAGGGACGTGAGCGGAGTAAGCCCGCACAGCACTGTCTGTAGAAGCCAGAGTTAAGCCATGTTGGATCGCTTGGCAGATGAGCATCCGGTCGAAGGGGTCTTTATGTAGGGCAGGGAGCCGGGTGAGTTTCGTCACGCTGAGTTCATCCAAGGCCAGGCTTGCGATCTTATGGCGCTGGCGCTGTTCGGAGATATAGAGATCTGGAGCTTGAGGTAAGGGCAGCCTGCCAAGCTGATGCTTCACCATAGCTTCCCAGACCGAGATAACGCTGAGATAGACATCATTGGCTGGATCGCGGATCAACTGTAACACTGGGATTGGTAGGCGAGCGTCTCCGGTGATATACCACAGGAAGATGTGCGTATCGAGTAGCAGTCTCATCGTCCTTCAAATTGCTGAATGACTTCGTCGGGCAGGGGGGCATCAAAGTCTTCTGGCACGTGAAACTCCCCGGCGCACAGGGCATATGGTCGTAGAGAGTCTTCGTGAGCTATGACCGGCTTGATCTCCGCGACGGGTCTGTTCGCTTCGAGAATCACTAAAGTCTCTCCTGCTTTGACCCGTTGCAGGTAGCTTTTCACATCTCGTTGAATTTCATCTATCGTGATGATGATCATAGCGAGTACATTATAGCAGAAAGCTGAGGCCAAGCGCAGATGGGAGATTGTCAACCATCGCAACGTAGTTTATAATGCTTCTCTATGTTCGTCGTCAAGATCGGGGGCAGCAAGGGCATAGACTACGACGCGTTCGTGCGCGATCTGGCTCAGTATAGAGACTACGTGCTCGTACACGGCGGTTCTTCTCAATTGGAAGAGATCGCTACCAAGCTGGGCAAGCCCCCCGTCTTCGTCACGTCGGTCTCGGGCTTCACCAGCCGTTACACCGACCGCGAGACGCTGGAGATCTTCAATATGGTCTATGCTGGCAAGATGAACAAAATGCTTGTGGAGAAGCTCCAGCGTGCGGGCGTCAACGCTGTTGGGCTGTCGGGCCTTGACGGTAGAATCCTAGAGGGCCGCCAGAAAGAAGCCCTCAAAATCATAGAAGACGGGCGCAAGAAGATTTTGAGGGGCGACCTCAGCGGGATCATCGAGCGCGTCAACACAAAATTACTGAGGCTCTTGCTCGATCACGGCTACACGCCCGTCCTCACGCCCCCCGCGATCAGCTACGAGGGCGTGGCGATCAACGTAGATGGCGATCGCTGCGCCGCCCAGATCGCCATGGCTCTTAAGGCCGAGCGCTTGGTGATCCTGTCGAACGTGCCGGGGCTGCTGCGCGACCCCCAAGACCCTCAAAGCGTGATTGAGAGGGTCACGCGCGCTCAGATCGAAGCATTTATAGAGACTTACGCGCGCGGCAGCATGAAGAAGAAACTCTTGGCCGCCCAAGAGGCGCTCGATGGCGGCGTTGCAGAAGTCTTGCTGGGCGGAGCACGCGGCGAAGCCCCGCTCACCAAGACCCTCCAAGGCATGGGCACTCGCATCTGCTAAAAAGACTAAAAAGAGAGGAAGAGTTATGCACACGCTCATCACGGCTCAAGCTATTCTGGAGATCGAAGATCGGCACGCCAGCGGCGTCTACAGCAAGAAGCCCATAGTGTTGGTGCGCGGTCGCGGGACGCGCGTCTGG
>JANWXV010000136.1 GCA_025057405.1 Candidatus Bipolaricaulota bacterium
AGTCATAGATGCCGGGCACGGAGAAGCTCTGGGTGAAGGTCTGACCGAGGGTCGTCATCAATTGCGAGTTCCAGGGGGCGGCTTCTGAGGGGATGCGCAAGGGGCGATCTTGGCTGGGGTGATAGGCCGTAACAGTATGTCCGTCGCCGTTGGCGTTCTCTTTGAGGATCCAGATGATGCGATCTCCCGGGCGGAGGGTCAATCCCGGCGGATCGAAATAAAAATCACGAATCTCTACGACAAAGACTCTGGGTTGGCTTGTGACATCAGCCGTAGAGGGCGGGCTGCCACGCAGCCAGAACCAGAGCGCGCCTAAGAGCACTGCGACGATGCCTGCCAAAAGAGCTAGCCAGCGTTCCATGCTTTAGTTTAACAAATCTCTGGGGGAGGGTGCCAAAAGGGGACGGCCGTGATGAGTGAAGCGTGAAGATTTCAGATTCATCCTAATCCGAGGACTTGCGCTTGCGACAGGCCCTCGTTAGAATGTGCAGAGCCTGTTGCGCTTTATCTAGAGGAAGGGAATTAGCGACGGTTTCTGGAATTGTGCTGGCTGCTGGGGCCGGGCGGCGCTTCGGCGGCCAGAAGCTGCTGCAAGAGTTTCACGGTCGCGCGGTGATCTATTACGCGCTGCGCGCCGCGCTCGACGCTCCTCTCGATCCCGTCTATCTTGTTCTCGGTGCAGAATCTGAAAGCGTTCACGCGGCGCTGGGCGCGCTGCGTGCATCTCCCAAGCTCAGGGTCTTGCTCAATAAGCAGTGGGCTTTGGGACGCGCTTCGTCGTTGCAACTCGCGTTGCGCCAGTTGCCCGCAGAAGTTCCGGGAGCCGTCGTGCTCTTGGGAGATATGCCGTTGATGACGAGCGCGCTGATCGCCCGTGTGGCCAAAGAGTTTGAGAAGACTCAGAAGCTCTGTTTTCCCCTCTATCGGGGGGAGATCGGGCGTCCGGTGGCGCTGCCGCGGGCGCTCTTTGCTGAATTCTTCAGACTGGAAGGCGACGAGAGCGGGCGCGCGATTCTGCGCGCTTATGAGAACGAAGCGATCAAGCTCTCGCTCTCTTCTGAAGAAGAGATCACGCAGTTCGATCTCGATACTCCGACGGACTGGGAGGCTCTGCAACGGGTGTTAAAGCCTTGACCATCAGATACGCATCTGCGCCGTCGCTGTAGTAGTTGGGGATGATCTCTTGGATGTGAAAGCCAAACTGTTGGTAGAGCGCGATGGCGATGTGATTGTCGGTGCGGACTTCGAGTTCGATGCGGGCAGCGCCCAAGCGATGCGCGTAGTCGAGCGCGTATTGTACGAGATGCTTCCCTAAGCCTTGGCGTCGGAGCGCCGGGGCTACGGCGATGTTCAAGATATGAGCGACGGTAGGAGGCTCCGGAGTATGGCTGAAGAGCGCTCGTGTGCGTTGTTCTAGGCGCGCGAAGAACGACGGGAGCTTCACGCCGATCACGGCGTATCCGGCGATCTGTCCTGCGCCTTCGAGGACGACGAAGCCCTCGCCTAACTGTTGTTCCAAATACTCTTTGGGCCACGGGGTGGAGAACGAAGCCCGTTCGATCTCCCAGATGGCCGCAAGGTCCTCACGGGTGGCAGGGCGCAGTTGCAGCTCTTTTTGCACCAACGGCGAAGCGCTCATCATGGGGTTAGAAGTCTAGCACTTGACTCCGGTCGGTGCAAGAGAGCGTTCTCGCCCTCTGCCCTTTTAGACAGTATAATGTCTTGCGTTAAGTTGATCTTGGGGAGATACGATGAGATCTACACCATATCGAGAAATCATTAAAAGGGTGATTGACAAAGAAAGAAGTTCTATGTCACCTAGTCAATATCATAGGCTCTTAGACAGAATGTATCTGCTATTGAGAAAATGTGAGCCTAACGTTCGCAAGATTGCCCGCGCGAACAGAAAAGACGTAGAGCAAGCGGGAGTCAGTGTCGTCGGCGATCTATTTGCGTGGGGAACGGCCTATGTGTTGCAACTGATCCAGGCAGAAGGGTTTCTTTCGCCATATCTCAGTTTTCATCCAAGACCTAAGAAACACGACTTGATTGAGAAGTATGGCACCATCCAAGTAGCAGGAGAAATCTTGAAGCCTGATATTGATCTGTTGATCTATTCCAACAAACCAGGCACGCCTCTGGTTTTTGTCAACATGAAGACATCTTTGCGCGAAAGAG
Organism: Candidatus Bipolaricaulota bacterium; assembly: GCA_025057405.1. Classification (GTDB taxonomy): domain Bacteria; phylum Bipolaricaulota; class Bipolaricaulia; order RBG-16-55-9; family DRXL01; genus SKYB132. Next base: position 2,179 of record JANWXV010000136.1, read on the forward strand.
CAGGCCAGACACATCGGTGGAAGATGGTCTTGGATATAGCCCTGCATTGCAAGCAACTCAAAGAAAAGTACGAGTTAAAATACCAAGGGGAGCGTCCGATAAAATTCGCGTTTGCCACAACAAATTTCTATGATGAATTAAACAAGCCCCAACAGAGAGCCAACATTCGTTTTTTCGATTTTGTTTACTTGGCACGCGATGATAGGCCGATTCCGTCGTCCGTTAGCCGTTTCAGTCAGCTTCCAGAAGACCTGAGAAGCTTGTTTCCCTTATGAATCTACAGGCACTGCGCGAGATAGATTGGACATTCAGAGAATTCAAGGCTCGCGAAGGGATTCACGGATTGCATCCCTATCCCGCGATGATGGCCGCGCCCGTAGCGAGAACGCTGATTGGTGCTCTGTCCCAAGAGGGGGACGTGGTTCTCGATCCCTTCTGT
>JANWXV010000137.1 GCA_025057405.1 Candidatus Bipolaricaulota bacterium
CTGGGTGTGCGCAGCTGGGTGCTCGATCCCTCTCCGGAGGCTCCAGCCCGCGAAGTCGCTGCACACCTCTGCGCCGACTATCGCGATCGGAGCGCTCTAGGGCAGCTCACCCAAAACGTTGACGTCGTCACGTATGAGTTCGAGAACGTCCCAGTAGAGTCGGTGCGCCTTCTCGAAGAGCATCTCTCCGTCTATCCTCCCTCACGCGCCTTGGAGATCGCCCAAGATCGTCTCAGCGAGAAGACGTTCTTTCGGAGCTTGGAGATCGCCACGCCGCGCTTTGAGCGCGTTGACACTCTGGAAGACTTGCATGCTGCTATTGCAAAACTTGGGCTGCCCGCTCTGCTCAAGACGCGACGCTTCGGCTACGACGGCAAAGGGCAGTATCTCGTTCGCAGTTCAGACGATATCGAGCGCGCCTGGGGCGCGCTGGGGGGAGTCCCGCTCATTCTCGAAGAGCATATTGCGTTTGAGCGCGAGCTGTCTGTGATAGCCGTGCGCTCGCGCGCGGGGGAATGCGCCTTCTACCCGTTAATAGAGAACTACCATCGGGAGGGGATCTTGCGGCGCTCGCTGGCCCCCGCGCCCAAGACCCCACCGGAGCTGCAAGCACGCGCCGAACGCTACGCCCGCGCGATCACAGAAGCTCTGAATTACGTGGGCGTGCTCACCCTCGAACTCTTTGAGCATCACGGGAATCTTCTGGCCAATGAGATGGCCCCCAGAGTCCACAACTCAGGACACTGGACGATCGAAGGCGCAGTCACGAGTCAGTTTGAGAATCACTTGAGAGCTATCCTGGGCTGGCCCCTGGGGGCGACCGATGCGCGGGGGTACTGCGCGATGGTCAACCTGATCGGGACGACGCCCTCCGGCGAAGCCGTGCTGAAGATCCCCGGCGCGCATCTGCATCTGTACGGCAAAAGCCCAAGACCGGGACGCAAATTGGGACATATTACGCTCTGCGAGCCGAGCGCCGAACGGTTAGAAGCCAAGCTCGCGCAGCTTCAAGCCGTTCTGTGAGCCTCGCGCGTCAGGGCGTGCAGTTTATAGATCCCCAGCGCCGTCAGCCCTGCAGCAACGAGCGCGATCCACAGGGGATAGCTCGCGCTCAGAATAAAATTTTGAGGACTCCACGTGGGATTAGACGCCCACCATAGGCTCGTCTCGATCGTCGCCCAGAAGTTGGTCACTATATGCGCGACGATGGCTGGATAGATGCTCTGGGTGCGCACGACCAGATAGCCCAAGAAAAGCCCGGTGATGCTGGCTGTAAGCACTTGCAAGGGGATGATATGGATCAACCCGAAGACGAGCGCCGTCAGTGTAACGGCTACAGTCGGGCGAAAGCGCGCGAGCAGCCCGCAGAGAACCATCCCGCGAAAGACTAATTCTTCACCGATCCCCGGCCCCACACTAACAGCCAACAGAAACGCGAGAAAGCCTTGGGCTTGTTCGAATCGAGATAGCTCTATCAGCTCAAAGAGCGCTTCGGAGAGAATTCCTGAAGGGAAGAGCCACGGCATCAGTTCCAACAGAAGAGAGATCACCGGGCTGAGCGCTACCCCCAGCGCGACCACCGCGAGAGAGGCCCACAGATAGACAGAGCGAGAAGAAGTAGATCGTAAGCTCAACGTAGCTTCCAGGTCGAACCCCATCCCGCGGGCGAAGAGCCAGAGCAGTCCTACTGAGACCAAGGCGGTCTTGAGGATCGAAAGCGCGTAATAGAACTGTTTTGCCGTCAAGGGGGCCTGAGCGGGTGGGCTTCGTAGGAACCAAGCAAAGAGAATATCCGAGACCAGACTCGCCAAGAGCCATAGGAGCAAGAAGCCGAGGGCGTGGCGCGGCTGTGGGCGTCGAAGCTCTCCGTTCTCCAAGAGAACCACCGTAATGATCTTGAACTGCGTTGGTGCTATTGTCGCCGGAGAGAGAGACAAAAGCAAGTTCTCCGTTGATGAGAACGGCACTAAGCGTTAAAACAGCTTCAGATAGGCTTTTTACACTTTGGTTGATGCTCATTCTCCCTGAAATTGGGGAAAAAACAGGGCTGCGGACTTGACAGGGGTGCTGCTTTTGCCCTAAAATACGGCTGTCACGTAACTATCCCATAACCTAAGGAGGAGGGTTAGTGATGAACAAAGCAGAGCTGATCGAGACGATCGCTCAACGGACCGGGTTGGCCAAGCGGACGGCGCGCGAAGCCGTCAACACCATCTTCGAGACGATCTCGAAGTCGGTGTCCGAGGGCAATGCTGTGCGGATCAGTGGATTCGGCACGTTTGGCGCGCGCGCGCGCAAGGCCAGCACGCGCATCAACCCCCAGACGGGGCAGCGCCTCAACGTCCCCAGCAAGGCCGTCCCCAGCTTCCGCGCGGGACGCGAGCTGAAGGACTTGGTCCGTCGTCGCCTTAAGGTCGTCGAGGCTGGCGGCCGGCTTGGCGTCAAGAAAGCCTAAGCGATCGCTATTCCCCTGAAGGCTCTAAGGGCTTATCGCTCTTAGAGCCTTCTTGCTTTCTCCCTTAACTTTTAAAGTCTTTTATCCTAAACGGCTCTATTACTGTTATAGATATATATTACTATTACGTATAGTAGTAGTAGAGGCGGCCCAACCTGTGG
>JANWXV010000138.1 GCA_025057405.1 Candidatus Bipolaricaulota bacterium
CCAACGAACTCCAAAAAGAAGTCGCTCCCCGCTTGGGGTATCTGGCCCCGGAGATCAGTCTGCCCGATCTGAACAATCAGATCGTGCGCCTGAGTGATCTGAGGGGCAAGCCGGTCTTATTAAATTTCTGGGCCGCATGGTGCCCGCCCTGCCGCAAAGAGCTGCCCGATCTGCAACGCTTCCACGAGCAATTCGGCCCAAAGATCGCCTTGATCGGCGTCAACTGGGGCGAGCCAGCCCAGACGGTGAAATCGTTCTTGGAGCGCTATGGCGTGACTTACACCAATCTCTTGGACGAACGCGGCACGGCGTTCGTCGCTTACAGACTGACGGGGACACCGACGACGTTCTTCATAGACCCAGAAGGGCACATCCGAGGGGTCTGGCTGGGGCCGCTCAAGGGCGAAGAGATCTCTGCTAACTTCCAGCGACTGGGACTCCTTCACGAAAGCGAGTGATCGGTGATGACCTGCGAAAAGTGCCAGACGGTGAATACCGCAGACAGCCGGTTCTGCAAAGGGTGCGGCGCGGCGCTTCAAGCGATTTGCAGCGCGTGCGGCACGGCCAATACCCCCGATAGTCGTTTCTGCAAGTTCTGCGGGGTCGCTCTGAGCGCGGTCGCGAGCGCTGCGCCGGTGGCGACGGCAGTCGCTTCGGCGTTGGCCAACAACGGCATGACGGTGGCTGTCCCGCGCGAGAAGGTCGCGCAAGTAGTCGCGGTCTTGGGCGGGCTGAACTGCGGGCGCTGCGGCTATCGGACGTGCGCCGAGAACGCCATGGCCATCGTGCGCGGTGAGAGTCCGCCGGACTCGTGCGTGCAGGGCGGCGCGGAAGTCGCACGCCAGATCCGAGAAATCTTGGGCGAGACCAAGCGCACCCCCTTGGGCAGCTTGATCTGGGAGCAGCTCACGTCTATTAAATTGGCCATCGGCTTGCTGATTGCGTTGGCGCTGATCTCTGTGATTGGGACGCTCATTCCCCAGAATCAAAACCCATTCATCTACGTCGAGCGCTACGGCCTACCCGGCGCTCAGATCATTCAGTTTTTGCAGTTGGATCGGCTCTACAGCTCGTGGTACTTCTTGGGATTATTAGTTCTCTTGGTGATCAACACCGTCTGCTGCGCGATCAAGCGCTTTCGAGTCTCGTGGGAGATGGTGCGCAAGCCCGTCGAGCCGCGCCCGTTGGACGAGATCACCAAGCTGCCGACGCACTCAAAGCTTGAGTTGGGCGAGGGCGGTCTGGAGCGGCTCGCCCAGCTTTTAGAGCGTCGTCGCTATCGCGTCGGGCGCACGGGCGCTCAGCTCACGGCGTACAAGCATCTGTGGGGACGGCTGGGAGTAGATCTCTTGCACGTCAGTCTTCTGATTGTGCTCATCGGCGGGATCGTCGGTGGGCTGTTGGGATTTGAGGAGTTCCAAGTTGCCCATAAGGGCGAGACGTTTCACGTAGCCCGTGGCGGCTTCGACGTGCGCGTGGACGACCTCTGGACGACCAGCTACTCAGACTCCGCCCAGATCAAAGACTGGCACACCAAGCTCACGGTCATTGACAACGGCAAGGAAGTCTTGACCAAGACGATAGAAGTCAATGAGCCTTTGACGTACAAGGGGATCACGTTCTATCAGTCTTCGTTCGGGACGGACTGGCTGGGCGGGGCGCACTTGACGCTGCGCGTCGAGCGCGCACAGCCCGACGGCACGACGCTGCCGTTGGGAGAGTTCACCGCCAAAGTCGGCGAAGAATTTACTATAGATGACGAGGGCCGCAGGGTGAAACTCAGCGCGTTCTTCCCCGACTTTATGATCGGCGAGGACCGTCGTCCGGCCAACCGCAGCGGGCGCCTCAACAACCCCGCCGTCTTCTTGGAAGTCTTCAGAGGGGAGCAGCGCGAGTTCGCGACTTGGACATTCGCGCAGTTCCCGGAGTTCCAGCATGAGTTCACCAAAGAGAACCCGTACAGATTTTTTGTCACGGGGATGACCGCGCCGGAATTCACGGGCTTGCAGATCGCTGCTAATCCGGGCATTCCGTTGATCTACACGGGGTTTATCTTGATGGTGCTGGGGCTGTTTATGAATTTTTATCTCCCGCCGAGGCGCATCTGGGCCGCTTACCAAGAGAGCAAACTCTATGTGGGTGGGCTGGGGCGCGAGCCGCGAGAATTCGAACCAGAGTTGGAAGAGATCGTCGAAGAGTTGAAGTTTAACCCTCACCCCAACCCTCTCCCTGAGAGGGAGAGGGCGAAGGGAGAGGGTGAAGATTCTGCGAAAGAGAAGCCCAAAACGAGCGTTACTCTCTCAAAATAAAGGAGGGTCATCATGGACAGCACACTCTTCTTCTATCTGACGGCCATCGGGTATTTTGTCAGCTTTGTCTTCTATCTGTTGCACCTGATCGGCGAGCCGAAGGGGACTGCGAGAAACATTGGCACGGGCTTGGGGATCACCGCGACGACCCCGTGGCTGATCAAGCAGACGACCTGGGGGACGCTCGCCACGTGGAGCACGTTGATCACCGTGATCTTCAGCACCGTGGCGATGGTGCTGCGCACGATTGAGATCGCGCGTGTCTCGGAGTATTGGACGCTCCCGGTGACGAACACGTA
>JANWXV010000139.1 GCA_025057405.1 Candidatus Bipolaricaulota bacterium
GCCAGCTGTAAGACTTCATCGTCGCTGAGCGAGAAGAGACCCTGCTCGGCAGCGCGCACGGGGACTTCTTTGAGCCGGTCCTCCCCGTCGCAGACGAGCTTGATCGCTTTGCTCCCCAAGCGCTTCTCAATAATTGGACGATAGCCATCCTCTAGGGCTGCTTTGAAGATATAGAACTGATCGGGATTGACCCGCCCCTGCACCACGAGTTCGCCAAACCCGTAGGCCGACGTCACGTAGATGACGTTTTCACACCCCGATTCGGGATCAATCGTGAAGAGCACCCCAGAGGACGCTAAGTCCGAGCGCACCATCTGCTGGACGACGACCGCCAGCGCTAGGTCTTCTATATGGGTGATGCTGCGATCATAGCGATAAGAGATCGCGCGGTCTGTGAAGAGACTGGCGAAGCAGTGTTTGACGCTCTCTAGGAGCTGCTCTTCGCCCTGAACGTTGAGGAACGTGTCGTGCTGCCCGGCAAACGAGTTCTCTTGAGAGTCTTCTGTTGTCGCTGAGGAGCGCACGGCGACCGAGAGAGAGTCGCTGCGCCGCAGAAGAGCGCGATAGGCCGCTCGGATCTCGGCCTCGAGCTCCGAAGAGAAGGCCGTCTGTAAGATCAGTGCTCTGATCTGCTGCCCGCACTGAGCAAGAGCGCTTAAGTCGTGCGGGTCGAGCTCTTGCAGCAGAGCGCGCACGCGTTGGGCTAGGCCCGTCTCGGTCATAAATGCGCAATAGGCCTCGGCGGTGATCACAAAGCCATCGGGGACGGGGATCTCCGGGAGCGCCCAGCGCAGCTCCCCCAATGATGCTGCTTTGCCTCCTACAAGAGTAACATCGGAGCACTGGATCTCATCGAGCCAGAGAACGTGTTTCATAGAGTGGACTATCCCCCTCGAGAGTTTTTTTGTTGCGCGATGAAAGCCGATCATAAACAGTGTTAAGTATATTAATTATAGATATTTCACAAAGTGAATGTCAAGAGTGAAGAGCTTTGCCCATATATATTAACAGAGTGAAGGAACTGACAGCGGATTTCGGTAACGGATAGAGCAGATTTAATCTGCTTTATCTGCTACCCAAATCCGTTGTCAGCTCAATATCCTGCAAGCGAAGCCGTGAACTCAGAATGTGCTGGAGATTACCGACAGAATCCCTAACGATCTGATAGATTTTATGTTGAAAAGCCCAGCAAGGCAGGAGGAACGCAGTGATGAAAAAGATCTTAGTATTATGGGCTGTGCTCGCGCTTCTCTGGTGGGAGGCTTCGGTCTTGGCGCAAGGGCGTGCCCCGCGTCCGGGTGATTTCTGGGTGGCGCAGTTTGCTTCGGGCGTGGCCGGGGAGATCACGGGCGGAGTCTTTGGGTTGGGGGTCTTGGCCGCAGCCTGTGCGCAGATCGAGAGCTTCTGTGTCTTTCTGGAGCCGGCGCATCTCTCGTTGCCTATGCCGGTCAAGGGCTGGACGAGAGAGCCGGCGTTTCTGATGATCAATCTGGGGCGAGCAGCTGGAGCTTTAGCCGGGGTGGCTATCTTTGGTGCCCTGCACGGCATCGAGGGGAATATCGTCGTGGCGTATATAGCTAGCGGGGTCTGGTTCATCACAGCGGCGGCCTTTCCCATCGTCGCGCTGCCGACCGTGCCCGCACTGGTGGCCACCGCGGGCTATCAGTGGGGTGCTCGGATGAAGCCCCAGAAGAAAGCCCCAGACGTCAGTTGGCAGCTGCCCTTGATCTCGTTGCGGTTTTAGCCGCGAAGGTGATCTGCACTACTTCTGTGTTCTCGGAAAACTGAGTAAAATAGCTGGTGACAGCAAACCTACGAAGGAGGATGCTCTCTATGGCAATTCGTCTTGGGCGGGTCGTGATTTTGTTGGTGCTTCTGGCGCTCTGTGTAGGCGGGCAGGGGCTGGCGGGCGAGGGCGCGCGCACGCTCACGCTGGCGCAGATGGTCTTCGTGCACGAGGCTCCGTATGCCGTGTCGTATCAGCTTCAGGTGGAGCCGGCGCGTACCTCGGGGGGGACTCAGATCTATAATTTTAAAGGAGCCGCGTATCTCTCTGGGGATCTGAACAGGCTCACGCTGCTGGGGTATGATCTGCGGCGCGCGGCGGGCCGGATCGTCTTCGGCGGGCTGGTCCCGGCGCGTCTGTTGGCCCATCTGCCGGCAGTAACCATCTTCCAAAGCCCGTTTATGATCGAAGGGCACTATGATCTAAGGCGCTTCGGGCGAGCGTCGGCTCAAATGAAGCTCGACCCCAAGAGCGGCGACGCGCACGGACATCTCTACGTCAATGCTGTGGCTGAAGCGCTCAACACCGTCGGGGACCCTACCGAGAGCTACTCGCTTGCCGTGACGTTTATGAAAGACCAGATCGTCGGGGTCTTCGGGCATGGCGCTCTCGTAGGCGCGGACGTGAAGTATCAGCAGAGGCGTCACGATCCGCGTGACTGGCCCTTGGAGGGCACGGTGATAGTGCGCTGGCAACTGACGGTGCTCAGCCAGACCGAGTGGTTAATCGCTGGGGAGATCGTTTCGACGGTGAAGATGGATCCGTAATTTCGGACCCTCACCCCGCCCCTCTCCCTTTCAGGGAGAGGGTGCAGG